>CAMNFX010000193.1 GCA_946537585.1 uncultured Lachnospiraceae bacterium | reverse complement strand
GGGGATATGACAAACAATAATTATGAGGTTCTGAGAGAGGTTGTCCGGCAGAAGAATTTCGCCCGGGCTGCCGCCCATGCTGCGGGAAGCGAAGCCCTGCTCCCGGAAGGGGCTATCAACTTAACCGGCATGGAGTCATACCGTGCTTTTTGATTCGTGAAGGGAAAATGCTATGGAGATCAGAAACCTGCAGACCTTTGTACGGGCAGCCTCGCTGCTCAATTTTACCCAGACAGCAAGAGAACTCGGCTACAGCCAGTCCAATATCAGCATGCAGATCAGCCAGCTCGAGGAAGAGGTAGGAGCCAGGCTGTTTGACCGTATCGGCAAGACCGTGACGCTCACCCATCAGGGGCAGGAGCTTTTGGTCTATGCACAGCAGATCGTCAGCCTCTCGGAGCAGATGACCAATGTGCTGCGTCCCGACGAGGAGCTCGGCGGCACGATCCGGATCGGCCTCTGCCAGTCGGTCTTTGACGCCTGCTTTGAGCAGAGCTTTGTGATGTTTCATGAACGCTACCCGAAAGTGCGCGTGGACGCGACAGTAGATAATACGGCAAATCTTCTCACCATGCTGCAGAAAAACACGATCGACGCAGCCTGCCTTATTGACAGGACATTGTCCAGACAGGACTGGCATTCCCTGGTGGAACAGCCGGCCAGGATCGGCGTTGTCGTAAATCCGCATCACCGGCTTTCAGGCAAAGAGGAGATCACCGCGGAGGAGCTCCAGCAGGAGACCTTTGTCCTGATGGAGGAAAATGCCCCCTACAACCTGATGCTCTATTCGATGCTTTCGGATATCCCCTTTGAGGAACGGATCAAGCTGCGCTTAGAGAGCTGCGGCATGGCTGCGAGACTCGTTGCGGACTGTGATTCCGTAACGCTTCTTCCGGAGTATGCCGTGCGCGAAATGGCCGCCGCGGGAAGGATCCGCTTCATTCCCTTAAAGGACTATGAGCAGCTGATGCGCGTGCAGCTTGTGACGCACAGGAACAAGGTACTGACGCCGCAGATCCTGGGATTTTCCGAATGCTTCGCGAAGACACTCGAGGGTTCCGGCACGGCTTGAGAGAAATAAGCAGGAGACCCTCCGGTCCGGCCGGGATCAAGTAAAGACCTTTTGCCGGGAAGGCGGCAGCTTTGAATGCATCAGAAATCCTGATCATAAACATAAAATCCATTTGTTTTACAAATTGCTAAAGGCGTGGTTTACTATAGTCAACAGCTTGCGACTATAACAAACCACGCCTTTCATTTTTGAAAAGCACAGAACGGAAAAACAAAACAGAAACTATCCCGGAGGATATCATAATGGACAACAAGAATTACACTGTAAATACAATTGCCGTACACGGCGGCGCACGCAAGGATGACGTCTTCGGCGCCATCAACGAGCCGATCTACATGACTTCCAACTACCGCATCCCGACAGACGGATCACCGGTCGACTGGGCAGGCATCAACTCCAACATCTACTGCCGGAACCGCAACCCCAACCAGATGGTCCTGCAGGACAAGCTCTGCGCACTGACCGGCGCCGAGGAGGCAGTCGTTCTGGCCAGCGGCGTAGCAGCACTTTCCGGCGTTTTCATTCCCTTCTTAAGCAGCGGAGACCATGTCATCGTTTCCGAGGTCTGCTACAGCGCCGTAAACCTCTTGTTCCGCAAGTACCTGCCGCAGAAGTACAACATTGAGGTCACCCTCCTCGACATCACCGACACCGAGGCAGTCCGCGCGGCAATGCGCCCGAACACCAAGCTGATCCATGTCGAGATGCCCGGCAACCCGACCACCGGCCTTGCGGACCTCGATGAGATCGTAAAGATCGCTCATGAGGGCGGCGCGCTCGTTTCCTGCGACGCGACCTTTGCAGGCCCGATCTGCATTTTCCCGTTGAAGCACGGCGTGGACCTCGAGATCCACTCCATGACCAAGTACATCAACGGTCACGGCGACTCCCTCGGCGGCTGCGTACTCGGACGCCATGAGCTCATCAATGAGATCAAGGAATTCGCGATGGTCAATATCGGCGGTATCTTAAGCCCCTTCAACGCCTGGATGATCTCCAGAGGTCTCTGCACCCTGCCGCTTCGTATGAAGCAGCACAGCGAGGTCGCAATGAAGGTAGCCGAGTACCTCGAGCAGAATCCGGCAACCCGTTTCATCTGGTATCCGGGTCTGAAGAGCCATCCGCAGCATGACAGAGCCTTAAAGTACATGTCCAACGGACAGTACTCCGCGATGATCTCCTTCGACCTTCACGGCACCGACGAGCAGAAGATGAAGTTCCTCGACAACCTTCATCTGATCACCCATGCCGTATCCCTCGGAGACATCGAGAGCCTGATCGTCTACAACGACAAGAACGGCGACAAGATGCCGCATTATCCGAAGATCTTCCAGTCCGGCTTCTTCCGCTTCAGTGTCGGCCTCGAGTCCGCAGAGGACATCATCGCCGACATCCAGCAGGCAATCGACGCTGCCGGCATCCGCTGATATCGCTTTGGAAAAAGCAAAGGAAC
>CAMNFX010000192.1 GCA_946537585.1 uncultured Lachnospiraceae bacterium | reverse complement strand
GCGGGAGGAAATGCTCATTATGGAGAGGATAATCCCCGCCTACGCCGATATGGTAAAAAGAACCGCCGGCGGCTTCGACATAGTATCCGAAGTCCTCCGTCGTCATTGTAGGTTCTGCTATACGGCAAACATGCTCCGGGCCGAACAGACGAAGGGCTGCGTTTTCAGCGCATGCGGTCTCGCTGTCTGTATTGACAACGCCGGGATAGCTCTCCCGGATGAAGATTTCTGCATGTACGCCTGTCCGGGCTTCGATCTGCCGAATGGTCTCACGAAGGCGCGTCTTCATTTTTGCCCGTGCATCCGGCCCGAGCGTACGGATGATCCCCTGGAACTCGGCTTCTCCCGGGAGGATGTTCCCCGCGGTGCCGGAATGAAAGGTTCCGATCGTAAGCACGGAATGCTCCGGAAGAAATTCCGCCGGCAGCTTTTTCAGTTCGGTGACCATCCGCGCCGCTGCTTCGAGGGCATCGATCCCTTTTTCAGGTTCTGCGCCGTGGCAGCTTCTGCCGTGTACTTTGACCCTGATCACATCGGAGGCGGCATAGAACTTTCCGTAGCGGATACCGATCATGCCCAAAGGAAGCTCCGGGGAAACATGGGCTCCGAAAACGGCGCTGACACCGTCAAGAACATGCGCTTTTACAAGACGGTCCGCGCCGCCGCTTCCTTCTTCATCCGGCTGGAAGAGAAAGCGGACGCTTCCTCTGAAAGTATCGGCGTGTTTGCTGAGGAGCCTGGCTGCCCCCAGCGCTGCAGCGACATGGACATCGTGTCCGCAGGCATGCATGACGCCGTGATTTGCTGATTCAAACGCCCAGTCCGTTTTCTCCGTGATGGGAAGAGCATCCATATCCGCGCGAAGAGCCACGATGCGTCCGGACTGTATAGAGCTGCTTCCTGCAGATTCCTCCGGAACTGAAGCGTCCATGGCATCCGCAGGCTTACATCCATGAAGCTCTCCGATCACAGCGGTCCCGAGAAGCCTTCTTGTGGGGATACCGTAAGAATGCAGGCGGTCTTCGATCAGCTGAGCTGTCCGGAACTCCTGATTGCCGAGTTCCGGGAAGGCGTGGATCTCCTCCCGGATGTCTGTGATCTCATTTGCGTATTTATGTGCTTCAGCGATCCAGTCGATATTCATGAGCTCCTCTTCTGATCCGGACATATGCGGGTTCCTATTGAATGAGGCCGGTCTTTCCGGCTGCAGTAAACGCTTCATCCACGTCGAGTGTATCAAAATAGTCTGCCGGGGTCTGGGCTCTCCGGATCAGCTTAAGGGAATGATCCGCTTCCATCAGAAGCTCGGCGGATCTCAGCTTTCCGTTGTAATTGTAGCCCATGGAATGTCCGTGCGCACCGGCATCCTCGATCACGAGATAATCACCCAGCTCCACCTGCGGAAGTCCGCGGTTTATGGCGAACTTATCGTTGTTCTCGCAGAGCGAACCGACCACATCTACGGTGATCTCCTCCGGAGCATTTTCCTTTCCAAGCACGCGGATATGATGATAGGCCTCATACATGGCGGGACGCATCAGATTGCAGGCAGTGGCATCCACGCCGATATATTCCTTATAAATGTGCTTTTTGCCGATCGCCTTTGTGACAAGATAACCGTAAGGGCCGGTGATATAGCGGCCCATTTCGGTAAAGATCCGGACCTTCAGCCCGTTGGCTGCGATCAGCTCATCATAGACGCGTTTGACGGCGGCACCGATCTTTTTGATATCGATGGCCTTCTCCTCCGGACGGTACGGGATGCCGATGCCGCCGGAAAAGTCAACAAACTCAATGTCGATGCCGAGGACCTTATGGATACGGAGCACCAGGGTAAACAGCTCTCTCGCCAGGTTCGGATAATAATTCTCATCCAGAGAACAGCTGGCCAGCATGGCATGCAGGCCGAAATGCTTTACACCCTTATCTCTCAGATCCGCATAGGCCTCCATCAGCTGGTCCGGCTTCATGCCGAACTTGGAGTCGTACTGGTGTCCCATGATGCCGTTCGTGTTGCTGAACTGGCCCGGATTATAACGGCAGCATACCGTTTCCGGGATGCCGCAGGCCTTTTCCAGATGCTCGATCTGCGTGATGTCATCGAGATTGATGATGGCGCCGAGCTTTGCGGCTGCCTGATACTCCTCCGGCAGTGTTTCATTGGAGCTTAAGATAATGCGGCTTCCTGTGATACCGGAGCGCTCCGCAAGCATCAGCTCGGGGATGGACGCGCAGTCCGCGCCGCAGCCTTCGGAAGCAAGGAGCCTGAGGATCCCGGGGGTCGGCGTTGCCTTTACGGCAAAGTATTCACGAAATCCTTCGTTCCAGGAAAATGCTTTATAAAGCGCGCGAACACAGGCGCGGATCCCTTCCGCGTCATAAACATAGAACGGTGTCGGATAAGTCCTGTTCCATTCCTTCACATCATCCAGCCCAAAAGGCAGTTGTTCTCTCATTTCAGTTAGATTCCTTATAAAATAAATGAGTTGCCCGACAAATGGGCAGTTTTCTATGAGCTACGCGCTTTCTACGC
>CAMNFX010000191.1 GCA_946537585.1 uncultured Lachnospiraceae bacterium | reverse complement strand
AGTAAGGCTTCTGACAGCTTTTTGACGTGATGCAACACATTCCAACTTGATGAATACACGATAAAGGAGGTGTTTTCATGGCTCATAAAAAAGGTATGGGATCTACCAAGAACGGCAGAGACTCCAATTCCCAGCGTCTTGGTGCGAAGAGATCCGACGGACAGTTCGTACTGGCAGGCAATATCCTTTACAGACAGCGCGGCACCCGCATTCATCCGGGTACTAATGTAGGCATCGGCAAGGATGATACATTGTTCGCAAAGGTTGACGGTATCGTCAGATACGAGAGACTTGGCCGCGACCGCAAGAAGTGCTCTGTATATCCGGAGCAGGCGTAATCGGATTTAATTGTTTATTGACAGGGACTGTGTTTTCAACATAGTCCCCGTTTTCTTATGCTGAAACGGCGAAGCCGTGAGAGCATGGTTTCATTATTATTTTTCAGACGCGGTGGGTACCATGGCATCATTTGCAGATACAGCGAGAATATTCATCAGAAGCGGCAAGGGCGGCGACGGGCATATTTCCTTTCGCCGTGAGCTTTACGTGCCCGCAGGCGGTCCGGACGGCGGTGACGGCGGCAAGGGCGGAGATCTGATCTTTGAGGTCGATAAGGGCATGAATACCTTAAGCGATTTCCGCATGAAGCGCAAATACGCAGCCGGAGACGGAGAGGAAGGCGGAAAGAAACGCTGCCACGGAAAAGACGGTAAGGATCTCATCGTGAAGGTCCCCTACGGCACGGTCGTAAAGGAAGCGAAGACCGGGCAGGTCATTACGGACATGTCCGGAGACAACCTCCGTGAAGTGATCCTGAAGGGCGGCAGAGGAGGTCTCGGCAATATGCATTTTGCCACCTCCACCATGCAGGCTCCCAGATTTGCCCAGCCCGGAAAGCCGGCGCAGGAGCTCGAAGTGCTTCTGGAGCTCAAGGTGATCGCCGATGTCGGACTGGTCGGCTTTCCGAATGTCGGAAAGTCCACGCTGATCAGCATGTCCAGCAATGCCCGTCCGCAGATCGCAAACTATCACTTTACGACGATCCAGCCGCATCTGGGCGTTGTGCAGCTCGATGATAAAAGCTTTGTTATGGCGGATATACCGGGACTGATCGAGGGCGCTTCGGAAGGAGCGGGCCTCGGGCATGATTTCTTAAGGCATATCCAGCGCTGCCGTGTGCTGGTGCACGTGGTGGATGCTGCCGGGACGGAAGGGAGAGATCCGCTCGATGACATTGAGAAGATCAATGCGGAGCTTGAGAGCTTTGATGCGGAGCTGGCGTCCCGTCCGATGCTGATCGCAGCCAACAAGATGGATGCCTGGTATGACGATGGCGAATCAGAAGACCCCGTGGAGCGCATCCGAAAGGTCTATGAGCCGCAGGGCATCAGGGTATACCCCTTGTCTGCAGCGACCGGAGAGGGATTAAAGGAGCTTCTTTATGCCATCGTTGAGCTCCTCGATCAGGCAGAGCCCGAGACGAAGATCTACGAAAAGGAATATGATGTGGCGGCACATCTTTATGATGAGCTTCCGCTCAGCGTCTACCGCGAGTCCGGTAAGGTCTACGTCGCAGAGGGGCCGCGGATCGAGAGAATGCTCGGCTATACGAACCTCGAATCCGAGAAGGGCTTCAACTTCTTCCAGAACTACATGAAGGAGCAGGGCATCATCGACGAAATGAAAAAGCTCGGCCTCCAGGAGGGCGACACCGTCCGGGTCGGCGGGCTGGAGTTCGAATACTATGATTAGACCTGAGGAAGGGGCCCACTGTTAGTACACAGGAATTATTCCTGTACTTTTAATCATATAAGGTGACTTTATGAACATCACAAGCAAACAGCGGAGTATGCTGAAGGGTCTTGCCATGAAGACCGAGCCGATCTTCCAGGTCGGAAAAGGCAGCATTACCCCGGAATTTACGGAAGCCGTCCGCGAGGCGCTCGATAAGCGTGAGCTGATCAAGCTCCACGTTCTCAAAAACAATGCGGACGATAAGCAGGAACTGGCACAGACGCTTGCAGAGCGCACCGGTTCCATTGTTGTGCAGGTCATCGGCAACATGATCGTGCTCTTCAAATACCAGAAGGACGCGGACAAACGCAGGATCGAGCTGTAATGCTCTTTTTAGAACGGGCTGAAATGACGGCAGACCTTATTGAGAGGCATTGCCGGCAGCGGGCCGTTCTGAGAGCCGTTGATGAAAAGGAAAGATGGATACTGGATATTCTATAGATCATATCGCCGGCATCCGCGAGCGGGTGAAGAAGGAATTGAAGCCTGCCCGCTATGAGCATACGCTCGGCGTCGCCTATACGGCAGCATGCATGGCCTTTCTTTATGGGGAGGATCCGCTGAAGGCGGAGCTTGCAGGGATCCTGCATGACTGCGCCAAGTGCTATCCGCATGAGGAGCAGATCCGGATCTGCCGTGAGGCCGGGATCGGGCTCTCTGAGGCGGAACTGGCTTCTCCTGCCGTGATCCATGCGATCTGCGGACGGTATCTGGCGGAAAAAGTGTATGGAATCACGGATGAGG
>CAMNFX010000190.1 GCA_946537585.1 uncultured Lachnospiraceae bacterium | reverse complement strand
ATGAAGATGATCACCACCGGCACGAACCAGCGGAAGATGGGCTTCATCCAGGGCTGTACCTTTAAGCCCTTGCCCGCATTGGCCTCGGCAATGAAGTTGTCCCAGCCCCAGCCGAACTTGTTGCAGCAAAACAGTGCCAGCACCAGAGAGCCTAAGGGCAGTACGTTGGTGGATACGATGAAGTCCCAGAGATCAAGCCATGCGCTTCCTTCCGCAAACGGCTGGAACTTGATCACGCTGTAGCCAAGCGCCGTGGTAAGTCCTAAGAGGAAGATCACGATGCCGCAGATGAGGCTTCCCTTTCGTCTGGACCAGCCGGTCAGCTCTCTCACCATCGCAAGAATGTTCTCACAGACACCAAGGACGGTGGACATGGCCGCAAAGACCATGAAAAGGAAGAAGAGCGTGCCCCAGATCCGTCCGCCCGCCATGTTGTTGAAGACAGTTGCCATGGTGTCAAAGAGGAGGCTCGGACCTGCGCCGACCTCGAGGCCGTAGGAAAAGCATGCCGGGAACATGATCAGACCTGCCAGAACCGCTACCAGCGTATCCAGCACGATGACATGGATCGCCTCTCCCATCAGGGCATGCTCCTTATCGATATAGCTTCCGAAGATCGCCATGCCGCCCATACCGACGGAAAGTGTAAAGAATGCCTGGTTCATGGCGCCGACGATGACGGAGCCGTTGATCTTGGAAAAATCCGGGATCAGGTAGAACTTAAGACCCTCCACCGCACCGGAAAGCGTCAGGCTGTGTCCGGCCAGAATGATCATCAGGAACAAAAGTGCGACCATCATGATCTTGGTCACGCGCTCCAGACCGCTCTGCAGATCAAAGCTCAGGATAATGAATGATGACGCGACCGTCACCAGCAGGAAGATCACATTGACCGACGGACTGGTGATCATGGGTACAAATCCCAGAGAAGCCGTTGTGCCGCTCAGAAAACGTACGAAATAGTACACGATCCATCCGGTAACAACACAGTAAAACGCCATCAGGGCAATGTTTCCTAACAGGGCGATATAGCCCCAGACGCCCCATACGGAGCCGGGCTTTGAGAGCTTTCCATACATGCGCACGGGGCTCACCTGCGCTGCACGTCCTACGGAAAACTCCATCACGAGAGCCGGAAGGCCGAGGAATAAAAGACACAGAAGGTAGATCAGCATAAAGCCGCCGCCGCCAAACTGTCCGCACATCCACGGAAACTTCCATACATTGCCGCATCCGATCGCACAGCCTGCAGAGAGCATGATAAAGCCCAGGCGGCTGCCGAGACGTTCTCTAGATTCCATAATAAAATCCCTTTCTGACAGTATGGTAAATTACTGCTGACTGCTATTTTAACATGGCGTGCCTCGAAGGGCAATTACTTTTACACATACACACCAACGCGGTAAAACGTAACGAAATAACGTGGAGTCTCGCCGCCATCTGTGGTACACTTATAAAAATCGGAGGAACATTACATGAAATTCTGGAAAATGAACGGAGCCGGCAACGACTTCATCATCATCAATAACCTCGAAGAAAAGCTCCCGGAGGAGCTGTATCCGAATATCGCGAAGCTTCTCTGCGAACGCCATCTTTCCATCGGCGCGGACGGCATGATGGTCGTCTGCGAGCCGTCTGCGGCAAGCGGCGCGGACATCCGTATGCTCTTCATTAACTCGGACGGAAGCCTCGGCGAGATGTGCGGCAACGGAGCACGCTGCATCTGCCGCTATACCTATGAAAACGGACTCGCAAAGGACAAGGACCGCCAGGTCATCGAGACTACAGCAGGGATCGTGACCGGAGAACGGATCTCGGAACGCATGTTCAGGATCCGCCTGAACGATCCCAGTGTTATCGAACTGCATAAGGAGCTTACTCTTAAGCAGGAGGACCTTCCCTTTGATATCTCCGCATTTACGCTCTCCTCTTTTGCTCCATCCACACCGGGAGTTTACATGGAAAGAGCCGGCGCCAAACGTGCAGAAAAAAGCAGGGTTCAGGGAGAAGTTATTGTCCCCTGCTCCTATCTCGAGCTTGGCTGTCCCGGACTTCCGCACCTTGTGGTAGAATACAGCGGCATTGTGGCTGATCTGTGCAGACCCGCTTCCGGAAGCCGTCACCTTGCGGACGCGGATGAAGCAAAGCTCCGGGAGCTCGGACGCGCGCTTCGCTGGCATAAGGATCTGCCCAAGGGGGCCAATGTCAATTTTTATGAACTGACCGGCAGCAACGAGGCCTATGAACGCACCTTTGAACGCGGTGTCGAAGACTTTACCTATGCCTGCGGTACCGGTACCGGCTGTGTGGCAGCAGTTCTTTCTCTCCTGAAAAAAGCATCCGGTTTCGGAATTGAGGTCACCATGCGGGGCGGAAAGCTTGTGGTGGACGTCGGAGCATTTTCCGAAGAGACATTCAAAGTTACCGGAGGTGAGGTCAGTGTTCTGGATCCGCCAGCGGCGAAGGACCTCTTCCTCACCGGGCCTACCAATATCGTCGCCAAAGGCGAAGTCACGGATGAGGATCTCGAGCTTTCCTGAAGGCAGATAATGTTTACAAGCAAAAGAAGCTGTCGCATTAGATAAATGTATGCGTACAAAATCCCCTTCTACGGACGTCGTCGGCCCGCAGCG
>CAMNFX010000189.1 GCA_946537585.1 uncultured Lachnospiraceae bacterium | reverse complement strand
GCCGGCGGCGCCGGAAGGAGAATGGGGCATATCAATAAAGCAGAACTCAAATGGAAGGGCAGCACGTTTTCGGAAAGGATCCGTCGGGAGATGGAGAAAACGGGCTGCCGCTGTTATATTTCCGCGGCGGAGTATGCGCTTTTTGTTCCGGAGGGCTGGACGCCTGTCAAGGATCCGGAGTGGTTTCTTCAAGGCCGCAGGACTGTGCCGGATGGCAGCAGCTTTTCAGAAGACGGGAGTGAAGCGGTATCGGGGAGAGGGCAAAGCGCTTTTTCCGGTACAGATGAAAGCCGGGAGCATTCAAAGGAGTGTCGAGAAACGGCAAATGATGTACGTATCGGCCCTGTGGGAGGCATTTACGCCTGCCTCAAAAAGGCGGAGGAGGATGGGCTTCGCGGTCTGTTTTTTGTTCCCTGTGACGCGCCGCTTTACCGGGCGGAGCTTTCGCTGAAGCTTGCAAAGTACATCCATAAGGGTACGGAGGCGGTCTGCTGGAGGACCAAAGATAAAAAAATCCAGCCGGCATTCGGCTGGTATTCGGTGGGGTGTATCCCGGTTTTTGAAGAAGTGATCCGGGATGGAAAATACAGGCTCATGAAGACGCTTGAGCGTTTTCAGCTTACGATCGTGGAAACAGAAGATGAGGGCGTGGAGGAGAGCTGCTTTTTAAACATCAACTCCCCTGCTGACTACGAGCGGCTTTCTTCGCTTCCCGGATAGCGCGCTCCGTTCTGCGGATGGAGACTAAGGTGATGATGCCCGTGATGATCTGCATCGTGCCGAGGGCGAAATCCCAGATGAGAAATCCGTAAATGCTCCACAGAGCAATATTTAAGAGCAGGCTCCATTTGATCGCGAGGATGTCCCTGGTGTAGTAATTGCAGACAGTGAGCGATACCGTCGCAAAGATCGGGATCAGCCCGATGAGGCCGCGGTTATTGACCATAAGGCCTACGACGGTAAGTACAATACAGAAGAGGACCATCAGCCCGAAGGTAAAGCGGCCCATGGCGACCAGCGCGTTCTTCACGGCTGCGATCAGGAGCGTGGAGATCCCGGCATAGGAGCCAAGGACTGCCGAGGAAATGCTTAAGACGATGTTTTCAAAGGTCTGCAGCACAAAGACCTTCTTCGGTTCGCGGATAATGCAGCTCGCGATCAGAAAAAGGGATGCCGAAAACGATATCAGGTTGCCGATAATGATCCGTAAGGGAATGTTGTGCCAGTCCATAGTTGTCCTGCCTGTGTTAATGAGGCGCTGAAGAAATCAGTCCTTCCTAAAAAAGCACTGCATGGGTAATTGCCGTGCATTTTCAGTGCCCGAAGCTCAGCAGCGGCACCGATATGGTATTGTACGATAAAGAAGGTATTTCGGCAAGACTGCATTGAACGAAAGACGGTATAACTTTCCGTTATAGGGAAGGCATAATGCTGTGTGGATTTACATTGATCCGGAAATCAGATAAGATAGATACTGGCATAGGATGAACCGGTATTGATCCGGAAAAGCCCGGAAGAATGGCCGGAAGCCCGGCTTCGGGAGGGAGACCTTCCCTGTTCACATCCGGACAATGCAGCCGGTATCCGCAATAAGCAGCTGACCTGGTCAGATCCGGGAGAAAGGAAAGGTATGATCGCCGTGTGAGGCGGGAAGACCGGTATGAAAATGATGGAACAGAACGTGATTACTCTGAAGGATATCAAGGAAGCCAAGGCGAGGATCTCGCCCTACATCCGCCGTACGCCGCTCTTAGACCAGACCGCGATGAATGACGAGGTCGGATGCCGCATTTACCTGAAGCCGGAAATGCTGCAGTATGTCGGCGCATTCAAGCTCCGCGGCGCGCTCAATAAGATCCTTTCTCTTTCCGAGGAGGACCGGCAGCGCGGCATTATTACCAGTTCCTCGGGCAACCATGCGCAGGCCTGCGCCTTTGCGGGACAGCTTCTGCACTGCCCGGTCGTGGTCGTGATCCCCGAGGATGCGCCGCAGATCAAGATCGACAATGCCCGTGCCATGGGTGCCGAGGTGGTGCTCTGGGACCGCAGCTACGACGCCCGCTGGGCTAAGATCGATGAGCTGGTAAAGGAGCACAGCTATGTGATCGTGCATCCCTACCAGGATCCGATGGTCATGGCAGGACAGGGCACACTGGCGCTCGAAGCTCTCGAGGACCTTCCGGATATGGATACGATCCTGGTCCCGATCGGAGGCGGCGGACTGATCTCCGGCGTGGCTACAGCGATCAAGGAATCCAACCCGAAGATCCGTGTGATCGGCGTGCAGGCAGCCGCCAGCGCAGCCTACTACGAGAGCCGCAAGGCAGGTAAATGTGTCGGCGTGGAACCGCTTGCGACTGTTGCGGACGGTCTGAGCTGCCGCAGGGCAAGCGAGGTCAACTTCTCCGTGATCGAGCGCTATGTCGATGAGATCGTGACCGTGGAGGAAGAAGACATCTGCCGTGCCGTGCGCGTGGTCGCAAACCGCGGCAAGCTGATCGCGGAGCCGTCTTCCTGTGTCGGCATCGCCGCACTGCTTTCGAAGAAGGTAAGCGTCCGTCCGGACGAGAAGGTCGTGAGCGTCCTCACCGCCGGAAACTGGAACATCGAGGACATCGCGCATATTTTCCTCGGAGAGGCAGGGAGAAG
>CAMNFX010000188.1 GCA_946537585.1 uncultured Lachnospiraceae bacterium | reverse complement strand
CGACCGGCATCACCGCCACCGTCGGGATCGGCACCAACCTGTATCTTTCCAAGGTCGCCATGGACATCGTCGCCAAAAAGGCTCCGCCCGACACGGACGGCGTGCGCATCGCGGAACTGAACGAAAGCTCCTACTGTTTCCGGCTCTGGGATCACAGACCCCTTACCGACTTCTGGCAGATCGGCCCCGGCAAGGCCAGGCGGCTGCAGAAGAATTACATGTATACCATGGGAGACGTGGCTGAGCGGTCCGTCCTGAATGAGGAGTGGTTTTACAAGGAGTTCGGCATTGACGCGGAGATCCTGATCGACCATGCCTGGGGCATTGAGCCGGTCCGCATGCAGGATATCAAGAGCTTCCGGCCCGTGCAGAACAGCCTTTCCAACGGGCAGGTCCTTCCGCGGCCATACAAGTTTGCCGAGGCCCGAATCGTTTTTCTGGAGATGATCGACGTGCTGTGCGCGGACATGTTCCGGAAGAACCTGGTCTCCCGGGTCTTCACCTGGTGGATCAGCTTCGACTGGAAGAGTCTGGAGGAATGCCCGAATTATGACGGTCCGCTGGTGATCGACTTCTACGGCCGGCTGCATCCGAAACACACAAACGGGACAGTTCGTTTCACGAATGCCACCAACTCCTTCCGGACAGTCTCTGCCGCCATGGCAGAAGCCTTTGACAAAAAGGTCGACCGCCGGCTTCTGATCCGGCGGATCGGGGTAAATGCAGATAAGACCGTCACGGACAATGGAATATACCAGCTGGATCTGTTCACGGATTATGACGCACTCCGGCGCGAAAGGGCCATCCAGGGCGCCATGCTTCAGATCCGGCAGCGCTATGGGAAGAACGCGGTAGTCAAAGGACTCAACATGCGAGAAGGCGCGACCATGATCGAGCGGAATATGCAGATCGGCGGACACAAATCAGGAAAAACGGGGGCACTTGATCCGGCAGAGATATGAAAAAGTCCGGGAAGAACAGATGGCCCCGGAGAGGAGATGCTGAGAAATGAGTACTACAGCGATCGGATATATGCCGATGCCGGCACAGTTTTGCTACCGCGCCCTCTTCCTGCACGGAAGACCCCGGCATAAGAAATACGATGATTTCTGGCGGAAGCATCCGCCGATGGACAGAACACACCGTGCCAAGATCTTCTCCGCCTTTGATGCCCTGTCCGGCTTCGATGCCTGGATCGCGAGCAAGGAAACGCCATACTGCGACAGGCGGCATCTTTGCGAAGGAGAGCGGGAAGAGCTGGATAAGAAGCTGGTCACACTCAGGCAGCTTACCTGCAGCAGCAGGGCAGCGAGACGAAACCGTCCGCAGGTCACGGTGCAGTACTTCTCCCCCTGCCGGGATGAGAACAGCTTCGCTTACGGCAGCGGCGGAACCTACGAAACCGTGAGCGGTACCTGCAGAAGGGTCGATGACATCTACGGGACAATTGCGATCGACGATCTGGTTCTTCCCATCGATGACATCGCTTCCATCTCCGGGCCCATGTTCGAAACGGCCGATGTTGACCTCCCCTGACGTGAAACAGATCCGTTCACGTCATCCGGAAGGTCTGTGAACACTGTCAGGTCTTCATCTCCATCCCGGTCTTTACGAAGCGGAACATCCGCACTGCTGCTTCATAGTACAGCTCTTCAGCGCGTTCCATGGCCTCCTGCAGCGTCATTGGCGCATTAACGGTCGTCATCAGAGAGGATACGCCGCAGTTCAGGATATCAAGCGCGTTTGTCCCCAGTGACCCGGACAGACCGAGGACCGGCACTCCTTTTGCCCTGGCACGCATTCCGATACCCTGCATTACCTTCCCGAAGCAGCTCTGCCAGTCGGTCCTGCCCTCCCCGGTCACGACCAGATCGACCCCTTCCAGTCTTTCATCAAAACGGATCAGATCCAGGACCGTTTCGATCCCCGACTTCATCTCTCCGCTGAAAAACACCTTCAGCGCTGCTCCGAGGCCGCCTGCCGCGCCGGCGCCTTCAACGGCATCGCAGTCGATCCCGAACGTATCCCGGATAATATCACGGTAATGACACATTCCCGCTTCCAGCTGTTCCTGAATCTCAGGCGTCGCGCCTTTCTGCTTTCCGAATGTATATGTAGCCCCGTTTTTCCCGCACAGTGGATTCGTAACATCGCACATAACGGTGATCTTTGTATCCTTTATCCTTTCATCCATTCCGGAGACATCAATGGACATAACTTTTTCAAGATCGCAGCCATATCCCGGAAGCTCATTTCCGCCAGAATCAAGGAAACGTACGCCGAGCGCCCTGGCACATCCCATGCCTCCGTCATTCGTGGCAGACCCTCCGATCGCGATCGATATATCCCGGTATCCTTTATCAAGGGCATCCTTTATGAGCTCCCCTGTTCCACAGGTCGTGGTATAGAGCGGGTTTCTCTTATTTTCAGGCACCATCGGAAGCCCGGAAGCTGCTGCCATCTCGATGACCGCTTTGTTCCCGCCAAACACGCCATACGCTGCCACGGTCTCCTCCATAAGAGGACCATGGACGGCAGCTGTGACGATCTCACCCTTTTCCGCGGCAATAACCGCGCTGACCGTACCTTCGCCGCCGTCAGCGACCGGAACACCGCTCGTTTCACATTCACCGAACACCGTCTTTGCTGCCCTGCTGAGCAGTTCCATGGTTTTCTCACTGGTAAGGCTTCCCTTAAAGGAATCGGAGGCAAATAATAATCTCATGATA
>CAMNFX010000187.1 GCA_946537585.1 uncultured Lachnospiraceae bacterium | reverse complement strand
GGAAGGCAGATCGGAAAGCACCGCAAGATGCATCTTTTTGACATCAATGTTCCCGGCGGACAGTGCTTCCGGGAATCCGACACGCTTTCTCCCGGCAATGAGATCGTTGTTTTTGACACAGAGTTCGGCAAAATGGGACTCTGCGTCTGCTATGATCTCCGCTTTCCGGAACTTGCGCGTCTCATGGCGCTTGAAGGGGCAAAAGTGATCCTTGTTCCTGCCGCCTTCAATATGACCACGGGTCCCGCCCACTGGGAGATCATGTTCCGGCAGCGTGCTGTGGAAAATGAGCTGTTCATGATCGGAACCGCACCGGCAAGGGATCCGGACGGACCCTACGTTTCCTGGGGTCATTCCATTGCGGTCGCCCCCTGGGGCAATATCATCTACCAGATGGATGAAAAGGAAGGCATAAAGCTTGCCGCCCTCGACCTGGATGAAATCGGCCGCATGCGGCAGCAGCTTCCATTCTTTACGCAGCGCCGTACAGACCTCTATACCCTGAAAAGGAGCTGAATGTCCTTTCATCCTTGCTTTGCCGCAGCTGTTCTTTTATCAGAAAATACCGGCAGGGAGCCGAATCTTAGGGATTCTCCTGCCGGTATTTCTTTTAAGATGTTGGGGTATAAACACTTTGCCCCCGGCTTATGATGCGAAGCGATGTAATCAACGGCCAAAGAAGGATACGATCCTGTCTTTATAGTCCGGTGCCTCATCATAGACGGCATGCCCGTAGTTTTCGTAAATATAGCAGCTGCAGCCAAGCTTCTTTGCGATCTCTTCAGAAGCCGCTGCCCCCAGGACTCTGTCATCTGCGGCACCCAGCGCCAGCACCGGACACCTGATCTGATCGAGCTCATCGTAAGCGTTCATACCTTCCGCGCCGCGGGCAAGGATCAGGAAACGATTGAGATCCTCTTCCGTTACTCCGTCGGCAGACTGGAGGATCAGGTCCTTATACTGCTCAAAAAAGGCCGGCGTATAGACCATCTGTGCAAAGGAGAGCGTAAGGCCTTTCACATCTTTGGATTCCGCCAGACGGATCCACTCTCCGATGCCGTCTGTATTGCTGTCTGTTTTATCTGCGGTGCCGGTTTTTGCAGGCAGACGCGAAGCAGTCGACCCCAGCACCATGGCATGCACAAGATCCGGCCGGTCGATCGCGATAAACTGTGCGATCATGCCGCCCTGGGACGCACCGAAGATATAGGCATCGCTGATGCCGAGCGCATCGAAGGCTTTCGCGGTATCAGCTGCCATTTCCCGGACCGGATAAACCTTTGGAAGATCCGTACGGCGGTCAAAGAGCCAGACCGTATACTCCTTCTCAAAGCACTGATAGGCGGCCGCTACGGCATCCGCGGACTCGGTCACGCTCTTAAGGCTTAACCCGGGCAGGATCACAAAGTTCTTCTTCCCGCTTCCGAAGCGAAAATACTTCATTTCCATGTTTTCGGTTCTGACTGTTTCGATCGGTATCATTTTTTCGTCTTCCTCTTTTATCCGGATTTACTTTCATATCTTTGATTTCAGGGGATTTATACGCATGCACTTCGCTTTAGATTAGTGTTTGCCGAAGGCTTACAGGATCCTGCCGCCGCCGATGATGCAGCCTTGTTCATCGTAAAACACGGCAGATTGTCCCGGCGTCGCTGCCCGTACGGGCTGCTCAAAGCTTACTGTGATCTCATCCTCGCCGCTTCTTCGTAGGACTGCAGGTGTTCCCGCATGATGATAGCGGATCCGTACCGATGAAGAGATCTCCTCCCCCGGAAGAAGATCCGGGATGCTCATGAAGTTCACGTGATCGCAGCGGATCTCTCCGGTATACAGAGCTTCCTCCCGGCTGATAACCACTTCATTGGTTTTGGGCCGGATCTCCTTTACATAGGCATGATATCCGAGCGGAAGCCCCAGACCCTTTCTCTGGCCGACCGTATAGTGAATAATGCCCTTATGTGTACCGAGGACACGACCCTCCTCATCTACAAAGCTTCCCGGTCCGGGGATGTCCCTTTCTGCATGCTCTGAGATATATTCCGCATAACTGCTGCCCTCTGCCACAAAGCAGATCTCCTGAGAGTCCTTCTTATGGGCGACCGGAATTCCGGCCTCTTCTGCGAGCCTGCGAACCTCCTGCTTATCGAAGGTTCCGAGCGGCATCAGCGTCCTCGAAAGCTGTGCCTGTGTCAGCCGGAACAAGACATAGGTCTGGTCTTTACCTGCGGATGCAGCCTGGCGGATCGTCCATCTGCCGTTTGGAAGCTGCAGGGTCGTGGCATAATGCCCCGTCGCGACATATTTTGCCCCCAGAATGTCCGCTGTCTTTGTGAGCCAGGCCCATTTTACATAGCGGTTGCACTCCACGCAGGGGTTCGGGGTCCTTGCGGAAAGATATTCCTCCACAAATGGCCCGGAGACATAATAGCGAAAATCCTCTGCGCAGTTCTGTACATGAAGGGGGATCCCAAGCGCAGCGGCAGTTTCAGACGCTGCATCGATCTCGCAGCAGCGGCTGTCCTCTCCGTAGCCGCCCTCCCAGGTGCGCAGGATCACACCGATGACCTCAAAGCCTGCCTCCTTTAAAAGCCAGGCTGTCACCGCGCTGTCCACGCCTCCGGACATGCCGACGACCACCTTCCGATCAGTTGCAGGCAGCTTCAGTTTTTGTAGAAATGATCTGTCCATAATTGTCTCCGGATCTGAAGATCCGCCAACTTCAGTAAATCACAGATACCCCGATGATTCGAGGGCATCTGTACAGCAAAGCTATTGTTCCCAT
>CAMNFX010000186.1 GCA_946537585.1 uncultured Lachnospiraceae bacterium | reverse complement strand
TTCGTAGCCCAGATCGCCACCTTGGAGCCGGCCTTTACGCCCATGGAGACCAGTGCTCTCGCAAAGGTGTCCACGTCCTCACGGAATTCCTCGTACGTCCTGGTATAATCCAGCGTCGTATACTTGAAGCAGTACTGGTTCGGGAATTCCTCCGCCACCCGGTCGAGCACCTCAGGGAAGGTCAGATTGATCAGCTCGTCCTTCTTCCAGATGTACTGTCCGGTGCCGTCATGATTTAAGTAACGGGTGCGCTTCTTGCCCCTCGTATCCTCATAACGGTTCATGTAGTTGACAAAGTACGGGAAGATGATCTCCATATCCTGAAGATCCTCCATCCAGCTCCGCTTCCACTCGAGGGAAATGTACTCATCATAGTCAATGGAGCTTAAGGCCCGCATGATCTCATCGATGGGCATGTTGCCCTCACCGATCAGGTTGTAGGTATCGCGGTCATCGGAATCCCTCATATGGACGTGCCGCACATAGGCACCCAGGTTTTTGATGGTCTCCGCAGGACTCTCTCCCTGATCGCGGTAGGGATGATGCACATCCCAAAGCGCTGCCAGCTGGTCGCAGGCGTAATCATCCATGAGCGACCGAAGCCTCGCCGTATCCGCGTAAATGCCGCAGGTCTTCATCAGGATGGCGATCCCGGCGCTTTCCGCATACGGAACCAGCATGTCGAGATTTTCCCTGACCAGCGCCTCGTTATCGGACTCAGCCTTTACCGAAACATAAGGCACGCCCATGTTGCGGGCAACATCCATCAGTTCCTTCAGCATACGGATGTAGCTGTCGCGGTCGGAGGCATTGCGCTCCGCATTGCCCACGCCGCCGTCCTCGGTACTGATGTCAATGGATGTATCAAAAACCGGGATCTCCAGTTTTTTTTCTCTTAAGCCCCTGGCAGTTGCCTGGGTATTGTACTGGTGGAAGGGGCCGCCGCGCTGGATCAGCTCCGGTGTCTGATGAAGGTTATATACCTCGATGCCCTGAAAATGCATGTCGACGGCAATATCCTGCATCTCCTCCCAGCCGATCTCTGTCCAGCCGCGTGTTGAAAACGATAATTTCATAATTATTCCTGCTCCTCGTACACGATCTTGTTCAGCGCATTCATATAGGCACGGATGCTTGATCCGATAATATCGGTGGAAATACCGCGGCCTGAATAGACCTTGCCCTCATGAAGGAGCTTGACCACAGCTTCGCCCATGGCGTTGCGTCCCTCGGTCACCGTCTGGATCTGGAAATCATCCAGCTCATAATGCTGTCCCGTGATCTGTTCGATCGCAAGGAAGGCCGCATCGATCGGACCGTCGCCGATCGCAACGCTCTCAAGCGGCTGCTCATTTTTACGGACCTTTAAGTGAGCCGTAGCCGTGATCGTATTTCCGGAATTGATCACATAGCTTTCCACCACATAGGTGGCCGGCACCTGCATCGCGGTCGACGCGATGATCGTGTCGAGCTCGCGGCTTCCTACGCTGCCCTTCTTGGAAACGATGCGTAAGAATGCGTCATAGACCTTGCCGGAGTCCTCCTCTGACAGGTCATAGCCCATCTTTGCGACTTCCTTCATGACAGCCGTCAGGTCATCATGTGCAGTCAGCGTCACACTTTCGGCTCCGTCCTGCACGCCTGTGTCAAAGGGATTGGACTTGCTGCGTCCGGTCTCGCACATCCATCGGATCTGTTCCGTGATGCGCTTCATCTCGGTCAGGCCGGTGGCACAGTAAGCCTGACACAGATCGCTCTTGGCATTTAAGACCTTCACGACCTTTGCCAGAGAAACGATATTGACAGGATAGGCCGCCGCCTTGAGCTCCCCGGCACCCCGGATGACAGCCGCGACAGCACAGGCATCCGCCATCGAAAGCTCGTCAGAGCAGCTGACGCCCAAAGTCACATCCTGCAGCTCCGGTACATTGGCATAGATCTGCTCTAAGAAGAGAGAAAACTCCTCCGGAAGCATTGCGCCTGCCGCATCACAGACAGTGATCGTCCGCGCTCCGCATCTGATCGCGGAACGGATCGCCTCGTAAAGAAATTCAGGATCTGCCCGGGTCGCGTCATCCGCGATAAACTCCACATCCTCGGTCAATGCCGCACAGGCGGATATCGTATCCTCGATGGCCGACAGCATACTGTGTGCCTTCAGGTGATGGATATACTCCATCTGCGCAGGACTGATGGCTGCCGGAACCTGCAGGCGCGGGTGTCTTGCTTCCTTCAAAGCCTTCCAGGTCACGCTGACGCTTTCCGGATCGAGTTTTACCGGAACCGCCAGACAGCTGTTCCTGACGGAGGAAGCGATCGACTTGATCCTCAGGGAATCGATCTTGGTCTGCTCGATCCCCTCTGCTTCGATCACTGCCACGCCGAGACGGTCGAGGAGCTTTGCCATCTCCAGCTTTTCCTTAAACGTCAGGGAAACCTCTTTTTTATTTCCCGACTGTTTCATTGTCACGTCACTGATACGGACCTCTCTCATATCTCGATTCCTTTTCTGTTAAAACTGCCCTCGCTAAGCGGGCATGTATACATGGATCTGACGCATCCCCTTCGGACTGCGTCCTCGGCTCGCTGAACTTTATAGTGAAAAGGCTCCGTTTCCGTCAGGAAACGAAGCCTCCAAAATCATACGCTCGTAATAATATCAGTATCGTTTCCTTAATGACATGAGTTGTAAGAGTACCCCAGCAGTAGGCCACCCAGCAGCAGAGAAACGAGTACCAGATTGATCGTAAATGCAAAATTCATAACAGTCCTAATTATAGCCTGCTCTAAAAAAAAGTCAACG
>CAMNFX010000185.1 GCA_946537585.1 uncultured Lachnospiraceae bacterium | reverse complement strand
GCCGTCTTCCCGCAGATCCTTAACGGACCGGGAACCGGCTGATGGAAAGAAGGCGTAGTTTTCAATGGAGAAAAACAGAAGATGTCTGATCGTTGGCGGTGCACCGATCGAGGACTATGAAAGGATCCGGCATTACATCCGGAAGGATGATTTTGTGATCTGCTGCGACAGCGGGTTAAAGCACCGGGAGGGGCTTTCGGTGGAGGCCGATCTCATTACGGGGGACTTTGACTCCCATGAAAAGCCGGAGACCGAGGTGGAGACGATCGTGCTGCCGAGAGAAAAGGATGACACGGATACGGTCTATGCGGTGAGCGAGGCGCTGGAGCGAGGATTTGATGAATTTCTTCTTGTGGGCATGAC
Organism: uncultured Lachnospiraceae bacterium; assembly: GCA_946537585.1. GTDB lineage: Bacteria > Bacillota > Clostridia > Lachnospirales > Lachnospiraceae > Avilachnospira. Next base: position 2,442 of record CAMNFX010000185.1, on the reverse strand, counting down.
GGGCCGGCGCCTGGATCATACCCTCGGCAATGTCTACATTCTCGTAAGGCTGGCGGAGTTGAATAAAAAGGCGATGATCGTGGATGACTACTCGGAGATCGAATATCTTCCGGAGGGCACGACGATCGAGATCGATGACTCCTATGCTTATTTCTCCCTGGTCGCGATCAACGGAAAGGCTTCCGGCATCACCATAAAGGACGCAAAATACGAGCTTACGGACGCGGAGATCCTGCCGTACTATCAGTACGGGATCAGCAACGAAGTGATCCCCGGAAAGACGGCGTCGGTCACCGTAAAGAATGGCTCCCTGCTCCTTGTAAGAGACGCGGTAGGCTGAAAAAAAACCTTACAGGATACCTGTCAGATCGAAGGAGGGGGTGTACTCCTCCTTCGCACTGCTTTTTTCCTGCATATAGCCCTTAAGTCCGAGGCGGACGGCTTCATTGACAACAGAGTCATACTCGAAGCTCGTGATCCGGCGGTTAAGCTTAGCATATGCCGGATCCGAGGCGGCTTTGTGAAACGGCGTATACTGGCTCAGAAGACTGATCAGGAAAGAATCCGGAGGAAAGGTATCCGCAAGAAATTTAAGGACATTCATGGAATCCTGCCGGTGGCCGGGGAGGACCATATGCCGGATGATGACGCCCTTTTGGAGGAGAGGCGCCGCGGATCGCGGGTCCGGGCCGGTCTTCCAGCAGCCTTCACTTTCGGAGGCATGCAAGGCCGGATCATCATAAAAACAAGGCGTGCCTGTCTGACGGATCATTTCCCGGATGGCATCGGCAGCAGTTTCTTTGTAATGCGGGGCAGCGGAGAGCTCTAGAGCCAGGGAATCGTCATAGTATTTGAAATCCGGGAGCCAGATGTCCACGAAGCCTTCGAGCATACGTACGGTCTCCACAGTCTCAAAGCCGCCGCAGTTATAGACGACAGGAATATGGAGCTTTGGCTTTGCAGATTCAAGAGCCTGCAGAACGGACGGCAGGAAATGGGTCGCGGTTACAAGGTTGATATTGTGCGCGCCCTCATCCTGAAGCCGAAGGAAGATCCCGGAAAGCTCCGATACGGAGACCTCCTTTCCGAAGCCTCCCGCGCTGATCTCATGATTCTGGCAGAAGATGCAGCGGAGCGTACAGTGAGAAAAGAAGACAGCGCCGGACCCGGAAGGCACGGAGCTATCCGGACCCGTTTTCGGGGAAGCTCCGGCAGAAGATCCTGTTCCCGGATCTGAAACGTATCCGCTGATGCAGGGCTCCTCCCACGGATGCAGGGCTGCGCGCGCGACCTTCGGAAGAACGCCTGCACCGCAAAAACCGCTTCTTTCGAAGCGGTTTACGTGACACTGGCGCGGGCAGAGCGTGCAGTCGGTATAAAGCTTTTCGTAATCAGCAGCCAAAAAGCTGAGCCCAGTAGTTTTTGCCGCCGACATTCTCCACGGAAATGGAACCGGTCTTGAACTTGGGGTCAAGAATGTTCTGCTTATGCTCCGGAGAATTCATCCAGGAGTTGACGAGCTGATTGGCATCGTTATAGTTATTGCCGAGGTTCTCTCCGTAAACGAGGCTCGGATTGACAGTGTACCAGTCCTGACCGTTCGGGCGGGTGTGGGAAAACTTGGCGCCAGCCTCAGCGGCACGGACATCGGAAGCAGCCTTCAGGCCGTCATTCCACTGAAGAGCGGCGAGACCGTTCTGCTGGCGAACCTGGTTAACGAGATCAAAAGCCTGTCTGGCGAGTGCATCATTTGCCATGTTAGAATTCTCCTTAAGATCAGATTTATAAGTATATAGTACCACGATATGAAGTCAGTGGCACCATCTTTTCAGGTGACATTCAAGGAATATTATGAAGATCGTACTGCATGAACCGGGCATTGCCCTGAATACCGGAAATATCGGCCGCACCTGCGTGGCCACGGACACGGAGCTGCATCTTATCCGCCCCTATGGCTTTGTGATCAGCCAGAAGGAGATCAAACGGGCCGGCATGGATTACTGGGAGAAGGTGAAGCTCTTCCAGTACGTGGACTATGAGGACTTTATGGAAAAAAACGCGGAAGCCTTTCAAAAGGGCGCGCATCTCTGGTATGCCACCACGAAGGCACGGCAGGCCTATACGGATGTTTCCTTCGGACCGGATGACTATATCATGCTGGGAAATGAGTCCCGCGGGATCCCTGAGGAGATCCTGGTCGAGCATCCGGAAAGCTGCATCCGGATCCCCATGTGGGGAGATATCCGCTCACTGAATCTCGCCAACTCGGCAGCCATCATTCTCTACGAAGCGCTCCGGCAGAACGGCTTCCCTGAATTATCGGCAAAAGGGGAGCTGCACAGGCTGCATTGGAAGGATTCATGAGAGCTGATCACCGCCTGATCAGCTTATGTCAGTATTGGCATGTGAAATATGGAAAAACCATTGTTTTGTCACCCATAC
>CAMNFX010000184.1 GCA_946537585.1 uncultured Lachnospiraceae bacterium | reverse complement strand
ATTTATGTCAATTGTATTTTTCTAAGTACAATGCTATTATATAGACAACCCAAGAGAGACCGGATAAACCTTAAAAAGTTGTCGGCAGTGTTGAAACTTTAAGAGTATGTTACAGCCGCAAAAATTATAAGCACACCCTTAATCTTTCAAAACTAAAGTAGATACAACGGACAGCACCTTAATCAAAGGAACGAAAAGGAAATAAAAGGAAACTCAAGGGCAGAAAAAACTGAATAAGATGACAGGACGAAAAGAAAGATGATCGAAGAGCCGAAGACATAAGGCTGCCGGACCGAAGAGAAAGGAAAGGGATCATCGAAAAACTCAAAACAAGGAGGAACAGTCCAATGGCATCATCTAAATGAGACCATCACAGCGAAGATAAAGCGTGATGGTCTCTTTCGGTTTCCTTAGCCATTGAAAGCCGGTGAGCCGGCCTTTTTTGATTACATCGGAGAGAAGGGCAGATCCGGACGGTCATCCTGATGACGGATCATGCCGTAGCGCCTCTTCGGATCGATGTATTCAAACCTGTGGCGGGCATAGATGTGGTCCGCCGGGATCTTGGCGAGCAGCGTAACGAAGCTCATTTCGTTGGCTTCTTTGTCGAGGTAGCCGTCGATCTTCGTCATGATCCGGTCGCCGATGCCCTGCCGCTGGTATGCTTTATCCACCATGATATCATTGACACTGTAGCAGATGCCGCCGTCGTCGATCACGCGGCCGAATCCGATCAGCTCGTCATTTTCCCATACAGAGACAATAAAAGCAGAATTCTGAAGGGCACGGACGATACGCTCCGGGTCATGATCCCTCATGCTCATGCCGGAGGTGTGGCGAAGGTTATTATACTGTTCAGGTGTGGGGATGCGGTTTGAAAATTCCATAGACTTCCTCAATGCTTTGGTGATAATGAAAACGGAGGTTCCTGTTTGTGCGGCTTGTTCCCGGGGAACTCAGCCTGCGAAAAAAAGGTCAGCGGCTGATCTTCGGAGACTGTGCGGCTTCCTTCGCGATCCGCTTCTTCCAGCAGGAGTGGCACATGGCAAGATAGGTATCATTGCCGCCGAGCAGCACCTGCTCTCCCTCGGTCACGACGCGCCCGTTGGAGATGCGGGCATTGACCGTGGCTTTCTTTCCGCAGTCACAGATCGTCTTGATCTCGGTGATGGAGTCCGCAAGCTCGAAGAGGCGTAAGGATCCGGGGAAGAGATGCGTGAGGAAGTCCGTACGCAGCCCGAAGCAGAGCACAGGGATATCCTCCTCATCCACAAGATCCCGGAGCTCATCCACCTGGGACGGGGTAAGAAACTGGCACTCGTCCACGATAATGACGTCGGTGCGGCGTTTTTCCGAAAGGCGCTGATCGTAGGCTTTCCGGATACTGCCATCAGCGCTGATGACATCCGCATCGGCTCTGAGACCGATGCGGGAGCGGATCGCCGTGACGCCGTCCCGGGTATCGGTGCCGGGTTTGATGAGCCAGACCTTCATCCCCCTTTCTTCGTAATTGAAACGTGTGATCAGAGCCTGGGCCGATTTGCTCGAGCCCATCGCGCCGTATTTGAAATAAAGCTTAGCCATAAATACTCCTTTGCTGCCCTTTGGCTTTGGGCAGCTTTCTTATTCTCCGGTACTGCTTTTCAGGAGCTCGTCGATCTTGGCGCTGACCAGATCGAAGGCCACATCGTTCTTGCCGCTGTTCAAGACGATATCCGCGAGATGCCTCGTAGGCTCGACATAGGTGTAATGCATGGGCTTGACCGTGGTCAGGTACTGGCTGATGATGCCGTGGATATCGCGCCCGCGCTCTTCGACATCACGAAGGACGCGGCGGAGGATCCGCTCGTCGGCATCGGCATCCACAAAGACCTTGATATCCATCAGGGAACGGAGCCTTTGATCCTGCAGCGCGAGGATGCCCTCCACGACGATGACCGGGCTCGGATATACGGTTTCGGTCTCGGGCTTGCGGTTGTGCACCGTGAAATCATAAACCGGCACCTCAACAGCCCGGCCTTCCTTCAGCGCCTTTATATGCTCGATCAGGAGATCTGTCTCCAGACTGTCCGGATGGTCATAGTTGAGCTTTGCGCGATCCTCCAGCGGGATATCATCATGCGCTCTGTAATAGCTGTCATGATAGATGACGGAGATCTGATCGCCGAAGCGATGTTTCAGCCGGTTCGTAAAGGTGGACTTGCCGGAGCCGGTACCGCCGGCTACGCCGATGACTGTGCAGTTCATTTCATTCCTCCGAAAGCAGTAGGTTTGAAAAGTATTATACTTCATTCCATATTTAAATGCTATGTCATTTCACAGCTGCCTGTGTTATAATAATTCCGTATGGACGGCTGCGAGAACAGCCGGATATATGCGTAAAATGTGAGTCAGACGGTCCGTGCGGGTACGTGCCTTCCGGGCCGGAATTCACGAAAGGAAAATGGAGGAGAAAACTATGAGAAAATTTGGAGCAGCTCTTCTGAGTGCGGTCATGGTCGTATCTCTGGCTGCCTGCGGCGCGGCTCAGCCGAGCCCCCAGCAGGTTCAGTCCGCAGCTTCCGAGGTTGCATCTGCAGCTTCCGAGGCTTATGAGACAGCACCGGAGGAAGTGAAGCAGGCAGTTGAGTCTGTGGCAGACCAGGTCCAGTCCGCAGCAGAGTCTGTGGCAGCAGGCGCTGCAGGGGCAGCAGCAGGCGCACAGATCACCAACCCGGACGATATCCCGGATACCATGACCTCTGAGGACGGCAAGTATCAGGTAGCATTCGTTACCGACGTAGGCCAGCTGAAGGACAAGTCCTTCAACCAGGGAACCT
>CAMNFX010000183.1 GCA_946537585.1 uncultured Lachnospiraceae bacterium | reverse complement strand
GCAGTAGTCTCGAGCGCCCGCAAAGAAGCGTCCGAAATCGGGATCAGGATACTTAAAGAAGGCGGGAACGCGGTGGATGCCGCAGTTGCCGTCGGCTTTGCATTAGGCGTTGCGGAGCCGAGTACCTCGGGCCTTGGAGGCGGCGGCTTCATGCTGATCAAAAAGGCAGGAGCGTCAGAGCCTGTGTTTCTTGATTTCAGGGAGCGCGCGCCTTCTGATGCGACGCCTGCGCTCTGGAAGCTTGATGAAAGCGGCCATGTGATCGGAGAGGAAAATAAATACGGCGGCAAGGCTGCCGGCGTTCCGGGAGAGGCCGCAGGGCTGTTCTACGCTTTGGAGCACTTTGGGACCATGAGCGCAAAGCAGGTGATCGAGCCTGCGGCAAGGCTTGCGGAAGAGGGTTTTGCTGTAACCAGAATGATGCAGGAGCATTTTGAGCTTCGCGCACCTGCATTTCAAAGATTTGAAGACGGCGGAAGCATTTACTATCGGGACAACCGGATCGTCGAAGGAGAGACCTGCAGGAATCCGAAGCTTGGGAGCACACTCCGGGGCCTTATGGAATACGGTCCGTGCTGGTTTTATGAGGATGCGCCTGCGAAAGCGATCCTGAAGGCAGTACGGGAGACCGGCGGTGTCATGAGTGAAAAGGATTTAAAGGATTATCGGCCGAAGCTCCGGCGGCCTGTGACGAGCAGCTACCGGGGATATGAGATCTGGTCCGCAGGGCTTCCTTCCTCCGGAGGTACGCATATCCTTCAGTCCTTAAACATCCTCGAGCACTTTGATGTGGGAGACCTCAGGGTAAACTCCGGGGAATACCTGCATCTTTTCTCGGAGGTCTTCAAGAGGGTCTACCGGGACCGGGCCCGCTACATGGCGGACAGTGATTTCGTGCCGGTACCGGTCACAGGCCTTACGGATAAGGATTATGCAGCGGCATTGGCTTCCCAGATCTCTATGGAGCATGCGGCGCCTATCACGGCACTTGATCCCTGGAACTATGAGCACCATGACACCACGCACTATTCCATTGCGGATGCGGACGGTAACATGGTCGCGGTGACCAAGACCATCAACAACTTCTGCGGTGCCTGCCTGATGCCGGAGGATACGGGATTTATCCTGAATGACACCATGGATGATTTCTCCCCGGATCCTGAGAGCATCAACTGCATTGCTCCGGGGAAGAAACCTTTAAGCTCCATGAGCCCGACCATTGTGCTGCATAAGGGAGCGCCTTTTGCGGTCCTCGGGTCTCCCGGCGGGGAGCGCATCATCAACACGGTGGTTCAGGTCATCTCCAAGCTGGTCGATCATAAGATGAGCGTAGAGGAGGCCGTCTCATCCCCCCGCATGACGGAAAATACAGCTGACCGGATCGTCTATGAAGGCCGGATGGACCCTGAGGAGATCCAAAAGGCGGAGAGCCTCGGACACGAAACGGAGAAGGTACTCGATTTCGATGTAAAGATGGGCGGCGTGCAGGCGGTTGTATATGGCCCGGACGGAATGATCTATGGAGCGGCGGATCCCCGGAGAGACGGGGAGACGTTTTCACTATGAAGCTGCATACGATAATGCACAGTGTGCCATACCGGCCCTGTGCTGCACAGTTATCAAAAACGCAGGGCTTTCCAGCTGAAAATGCCTGAAATATAGCAGCGAAAAGCAAACAAGTAAGTATAAGGAAATTGAAATGCTGAGAGATACATACATCACGGTCGATCTCGACCGGCTGGCGGAAAATGTCCGGAAGATCCGGTCGAGGATCGGGGACAAGGTGGCAATGGCTGCGGTGGTAAAGGCCGACGCCTACGGGCACGGCAGTGTGGAGTGTGCCCCGACCATCATGGAAAACGGCGCGGATTACCTCGCCGTTGCAACATTGACCGAAGCGCTGGAGTTAAGGAGGGCTTATCCCGACTATCCCATTTTTATCATGGGCTATACCTCGGATGAAAACCTCCCTGTGGTCGTGCGTCATGACATCACCCAGTGCATCTTCACGGAGGAGCAGGCGCTTTGCTTAAACCGTCTCGGAGAGGAGATGGGGAAGCGTCCGAAGGTCCATATCAAGTACGATACGGGCTTTCACAGGATCGGCTTTGCGGACACTCCCGAAAGCATCGAGGCGATCAAAAGGATCGTGAAGCTCCCCTGCCTTGACTGCGAGGGCATCTTCTCGCATTTTGCCCTGACCGATGATCAGGAAAACCATCGGCAGTATGAAGCCTTCATGGCAGCAGTTCATGCTGTCGAGGAGGACGGATTCCATTTCCGCTACCGTCATATCTGCGACAGCATTTCGGCGATCGATTATCCGGAATTTCGTCTGGACATGGTACGTCCCGGTGCGATCCTTTACGGTATGAAGTCCTTCAGGACCCATGACATCGACATTCATCAGGTCATCAGCTTCCGCACGAGGATCTCGCATCTGCAGCATCTGAAAGCGGGTGAGGGCCTGAGCTATAACTATAAGTACCGTGTGAGCCGCGATTCCGTTGTCGCCACGATCCAGGCAGGCTATGCGGACGGATATCCCAGAAATATGTCCGGTGCCGGCGAAGTGACGGTGCGGGGAAAGAGGGTTCCCGTGATCGGTGTGCTCTGCATGGACCAGTGCATGATCGATGTCACGGACGTTCCGGATGTGCAGGTGGGAGACGAGGTCATCCTGTATGGTGATGAGGCGGACAATGCCGTCACCTTCCAGGAAGCCTCCAAAATGGGAGCGACCAATAAAAACGAACTCCTGTGCCGTTTCACGAGGAGGACCCCGAAGCTCTATCTGAAGGGCGGAAAGGTGGTCAAGGTCCGCAATGAGCTGGCGGAGGG
>CAMNFX010000182.1 GCA_946537585.1 uncultured Lachnospiraceae bacterium | reverse complement strand
TCCGCGATCTCCTTAACGGAGCTGTAGTCGCCGGAGGTATAGACCTCGGTGATCTTACCAATGGCAAGACCGACGATCAGACCTGCAATGATAGCGATCGCATACTTGATGTTGCCCATCATTGCAAGTGAAAGAACGATGGAAGCGATGACAACAACTGCAGCAGCAAAATAGGAACCGGTGTTCAGAGCCTTTGCCGGGTTGGAACCCTCATCGCCCTTGACGAACATGGAACCGATGATGGAAGCGATGATGCCGCAGCCTGCAAGCAGGAACGGGAACAGTGCAGCGTTGCTGACGCCGTCCTTGTTGGCAAGGACCACGCCCAGAGTAACAGCGGAAACGATCGCGCCTACATAGGACTCAAAGAGGTCTGCGCCCATACCGGCAACGTCACCGACGTTGTCGCCGACGTTATCTGCGATAACTGCCGGGTTGCGGGGGTCATCCTCCGGGATGCCTGCCTCGACCTTACCGACAAGGTCGGCTCCTACGTCAGCAGCCTTGGTATAGATACCGCCGCCGACACGGGCAAACAGGGCTATGGAGGAAGCGCCGAGGGAGAAGCCCATCATGACGTTCGGATCTCCGGTAGCAATATAGACCAGTGAAGTGCCGAGGAGGCCGAGACCTGCCACGCACATGCCCATGACGGAGCCGCCTCTGAAAGCAACGCTTAAAGCCTTGGTCATGCCGCCTTCCTGCGCCGCATTAGCGGTTCTGACGTTTGCCTTGGTTGCAACGTCCATACCGATGTAGCCGGCACCGATCGAAAACAGCGCACCGACCACAAAGCAGATCGCCGTCATCCAGCTGATGCCGAAGCCGATCAGAACGAACAGCACGGCAATAAAGATGACCAGCACTCTGTACTCAGCAAACAGGAAAGCCTTTGCGCCGCCATGGATTGCGGATGCGAGTTCCGCCATACGGGGCGTGCCCTCTGCCTGCTTCGTTACGAAAGAAGCCATTGCGTACGCAAATACCAGTGCACAGATGGCAGCTACTACTGATAAGTAAGCCATAACAATCTCCTTCGCCACTTAAAATTTCTGAAAAATAGTGTAATAAATCTCATACGTGACGGAAAATCCCGTTCGCGTATGAGTGCATAATCATTATTTAACATAATTTTTATACTTTTTAAAGAAAATATTCCGCTGAAAAATGTTCTTTTTCATGGACAGTACCGACATTATTAAGGGGGCTGAGTCATTAACGAAGTATATGCGTATAAAATCCCCTTCTACGGACGTCGTCGGCCCGCAGCGACGATTTTTGCTTCTCTGTTTTGACTGCTATGAGCAAAAATCGGAGCGGGGCGCCAGGCGCCAGTGACGCCTGCTCGGCGCCGGTCCAAGACGTCCAGTGGACGTCTGCTCTGGACCGACCGAAGTGGAACGGAGACGGAGCAAAGCGGAGACGGGAACCGTAGAAGGGGATTTGTATGCGCAGTGTAGTTTTTCTTATATCATCTCCTCTGGGCGGAACACCTCATCAAAGCGTTCCGGAGTGAGAAATCCCTGCCGGATACAGGATTCCCTGAGGGAAATATTTTCCTTAAATGCAAGCTTTGCCGTCTTTGCGGCATTTTCATAGCCGATGTACGGGTTGAGTGCCGTGACGAGCATCAGCGAATTATGAAGGTTGCCGCGCATCTTCTCCCTGTCGGCCGTGATCCCGGCAGCGCAGTTTTTATCAAAGGAAAGGATGGACTCCGTGAGGAGCCTTGCCGACTGCAGGAAGTTATACGCGATCACCGGCATGAAGACATTCAGCTCGAAATTACCCTGGCTCGCAGCCATTCCAATGGCAGCGTCATTGCCCATGACCTGTATTGAGACCATCGTGGCCTGCTCGCACTGGGTCGGGTTGACCTTGCCCGGCATGATAGATGATCCGGGTTCGTTTTCGGGAATGCGGATCTCTCCGAGTCCGAGCCTGGGACCAGATGCAAGCCAGCGGACATCGTTGGCGATCTTCATCAGATCTCCCGCAAGGGCCTTGAGCGCGCCATGCGCATAGACGATCTCATCCTTTGAGGTCAGCGCATGGAACTTGTTGGGGGCGGTCACAAAAGCCTTTCCGGTAAGATCGGAAACCGCCTTTGCCACTGACACGTCAAAGCCGGCGGGCGCATTGAGCCCCGTGCCGACAGCGGTGCCTCCAAGAGCGAGCTCCTTCAGGAAAGGAAGCGATGCTTTTATCAGTTCGACATCTCTCTCCAGGCTCGTCCTCCATCCGGAGATCTCCTGGGAAAAGGCGATCGGCACCGCATCCTGCAGATGGGTGCGTCCGGACTTCACGATGCCCCGGTTTTCCTCCTCGAGTCTGAGGAAGGTATCGATCAGCTTCTTTACTGCCGGAATCACCCTGTCCTCACACATCAGCACTGCCGCGATGTGCATCGCCGTCGGGAAGGTGTCGTTGGAAGACTGCGACATATTCACGTCATCATTCGGATGAAGAAGCTTCTTCCCGGCGATCTCATTGCCGCGGTTCGCGATCACCTCATTGGCATTCATATTGGACTGGGTCCCGGAACCGGTCTGCCAGACAACAAGAGGAAAGTGCTCATTTAAGAGCCCTGAGATCACCTCGTCAGCCGCTTTGGAGATGGCAGCAAGCTTCTCTCCCGTCATCCTCTCCGGCTTCAGCTCATGGTTTGCCATGGCTGCCGCCTTTTTCAGGATACCGAAGGCATGAATGATCTCACGGGGCATCGTCTCAATGCCGATACCGATCTCAAAATTCTCATGGCTGCGCTCCGTCTGGGCACCCCAGTACTTATCTTTCGGCACCTTCACCTCGCCCATGGAGTCGTGCTCGATCCTGTATTCTTCTTTCATTT
>CAMNFX010000181.1 GCA_946537585.1 uncultured Lachnospiraceae bacterium | reverse complement strand
TTGGTCCCGAGGCCTTTTACCTTGCTCTTTTTTTCCAGATGAATGATCGACGTATTGCGGTTATAGTAGCGGATCCTGAATTTTTCACGCATGTTGACGCCGTCGACCTTTTCCCGGAGCGCTTTGTCATAGATATTGTCAAAATAGAGGCTGCGGATAAAGTACCGTCCGTCCGCCGCGTGAGGATCGGGCCTTGCAACAGCCCGAAGCCCCTGCCGGATCGCGATCAGGTCCGAGCGGGTGATCTCGTGCTTCACCTCATGCCTGTAATGCTTATCGCTCATTTCATTCCTTCTTTCCGTCCGGACCATCCGGACATTTCATGGAATGCCGTCATTATCCGCAGAAACTGTGAAGAGTCTGTGATAAAACAGTGTAGGAATTGTTATAAAAAGGCCGCTGAACAGTCACACAAAAAAGAGGGGTCTGTCGCACTAAGTTCTGTACCATAGTGCGGCAGCCCCCTCTTCCATCGTTCTGATAGACAATGTGAGGCCTGTCAGCTTGTTACGATCGCATTGCCGAAGGTCTTTTTGTTATAGGCATCGCAGATCAGATTGACGTTCTTGATCAGGAGATAGGAGCCGATGAAGGTTCCTACAGCGCAGATCAGGGAGCCTAAGATCCTCCAGAGCAGGATCGTGGTGCCGTTTTCCTGAATGTCAAGGCCGTAAGCGGGACCGTTCTTCTGCAGGCGGTTGCCCAGCTTGTACTCCCACCAGAGACCGTAGAAGCCGCAGGTTATAAAGGAAAGCAGGATAAACATGCCGAGACCTGCCGTCTCCTCGTCATCGTCGTCGCAGGCGATATTGATATCCCTGGCAACTGTATAGATAAAGTAATAGCCGTAGATGCCGCAGGTGATGATGGACAGCAGGATGTAAGCGACAAGACTGCGGTCTGTCTTCAGGGGAGAGCCCGAAGGGACCGTGCCCCGGAGATCATTAGCCGCATCCTGAACGGCGGAATCGATGGACTGCCCTGCGCTGTTTACAGCGTCCATGGCCTGTCCCGCCAGGGTCTCCGCAGCGGCGGATGCCTTCTCAAACGCTTCATGCACTGTGTTCGCTCCGCTTCCTCCCACAGGCTTTCCGCAGGACGGGCAGAAGTCGGCGCCGTCCGGCAGTTCCTTACCACAATTTGGACAAAACATTCTTTACCTCCCTTATCATTTTCCAAAGCATGCCTTCGGATAAATTAATATATAAGACAGGATCGTGGTGCAGTATCCTGACAGTATATACGATCACAAACAATGCTGCCGTACCCCAGAGCGCAATATTCACAGCTTTTTTGGGGAATCTTTCCGGCATAAGGGCATAGGCCGCGCAGAGCAAAGCGCCCGGCGGAAGCAGCAATACCAGCGGATGGAGCTTAAGAGCCTCCCGTACATGCCCGTGCATAAGTGCCAGAACCGCTCTGGACATCCCGCAGCCTGCGCAGGGAATGCCGCTGAGCCAGCGGATCGGACATCCGATCCCGGAAAAATGCATCAGTAAGACGGCTGCGATCAGCCCGATGATCAGCTTGATCCCCTCTGCGAGAATCCGAACCGGCTGCCGTTTCATATCCGATATCCTTTCAAAATGGTGCTAAACAAGAAGTATTATATCATGAGTTGCCCGCTGTGTCCAAAATTTGCGAAATGATTGACACAGGTTCGTCTTTCTTCTATAATACATTTACATTTTCCGGAAAGGATCAGCAATGTACTTTTATCAGGCAGCGAACTGCATCTGTTGTTGTCAGTGTGAACTCCCATTCACATATGTTTTCGCTGCGCTTTCTTTTCCGGACTGAGTCATCATTCCATATCATTTCAGCATTTTAAAGGGAAGCCTGCGGGCTTCCCTTATTTGTTGTATGAGCGTAAGCGGAGTCATCCGTGAGCTCATATACAATGTGGTGAAAATATTACTTCGAGGGGGAAATTATGAGAGGATTATACCATTCCATGGATCAGCTGATCGGAAACACACCGGTCATGATGCTCGACCGTACTGTACAGAAGCTCGGCCTTAAGGCAAATATTGCCGCAAAGCTCGAGTATCTGAACCCTGCAGGCTCCGCCAAGGACCGCATCGCAAAGGCCATGATCGACAAGGCAGAGGCGGACGGGATCTTAAAGCCGGGCGGCACGATCATCGAGCCTACCTCAGGCAATACCGGTATCGGTCTCTGCGCCGTCGGCGTGCCGAGAGGCTACCGGGTGATCATCGTCATGCCGGAGGATATGTCCCTGGAGCGCCGCAAGCTCATTAAGGCCTACGGAGGGGAGCTGGTGCTGACGAGTGCTGCCGGAAGCCTTCCTGAGGCACTGGAAAAATCAGAGGAGCTTCACAAAAATATCCCGGGCAGTATCCTCGCCGGGCAGTTTGTAAACAGCGCCAATCCGGATATCCACTACCGCACGACCGGCCGGGAGCTCTGGGAGGATCTGGATGGAAAGATCGATATCTTTGTGGCCGGAATGGGGACCGGCGGAACGATCACCGGCGTCGCGCGCTTCCTGAAGGAACAGGATCCCTCTGTCCGCATCGCTGCCTTGGAGCCGGAAAACGCGGCTGCCCTTGCCGGAGAAAAAAGCGGGCCCCATAAGATCCAGGGAATCGGCGACGGCTTTATCCCGGAGGTCATGGACCCGCAGCTTGTAGATGAGCTCCTGAAGGTGAGCGATGAGGACGCATTAAAGTATGCCCGTCTCGTTTCCTCAACGGAAGGACTGCTCGTAGGCATTTCCTCCGGCGCCTATCTCGCGGCAGCTGCAGAGCTTGCCCGCCGTCCGGAAAACGAAGGAAAGACCATCGCGACCGTCTTCATGGACAGCGGCATGCGGTATTTCTCAACAGAGCTGTTTTA
>CAMNFX010000180.1 GCA_946537585.1 uncultured Lachnospiraceae bacterium | reverse complement strand
TCCTGGGCCTCCTGCGTAACTTCAAAGCCTTCTCCTCTTACCTTGTCGAGCCATTCGTCCACATCCTCTTTTGTCACGGTCTGAAGCGCAAAATGGTTGAGTCCGCCGATGCCGTCCGCGACCTTGCCCTTCGCAAAGAGCTCTACGATATCGCTTCCGGCGCCCAGCATACAGCCTGCATCATCTCCCTCTCCCCAGCTGCGGATCATCGAAAGACCGAGAAGATCACGGTAAAAGCCGAGCACTTTCTGATATTCCTCATAACCGCTGCACTTTAATGCTACATGGTGAATGCCGGTGAACGCGTTCATGTTGTATCCTCCTTATACCTTCTTACTTTATGTGTTTTGCATGGCAGTCAGGGAATGAACTGTTATTCCTGAAGCCGGAAAAAGACATGGTTTTTTTTAGAGCAGGGGAAAGCCGCCTTACTTTACGCTGCATCCTTTCGCTTGATTATACGGATTGGAAAAGCAAAAGTCCAGTAAAAAACATCAGCGTTTTCCGCTTTTTGTCTGTTCAATGATCGAGCGCATGGTCTCCGCGCTCATCGACCCGGATACATACCCGAACATGTTTCCGTTTTCGTCGATCATGTAGGTCGTGGGGATCGACATGATCGCGTAGTTCATAAATGTCCTGCCTTCCGTATCAAAGGCGACCGGATAGCTATACCCATTATCCTCGAGGAATTTACGTACGCCCTCTTCACTTTGCTCCTGACCGTTTCCGGGTTCCGCCACGCCGAGGATCACGACATTTTCCTCCGGGTGGTCTTCATAATATTCGTACAGCTTCTGAATATCCGGCATTTCCGCACGACAGGGCGGGCACCAGGTGGCCCAGAAATTCAAAAATACGACCTTGCCCTTATAGGATGAAAGCTGCTGACGGTTTCCGTACTGATCCACAAGGTCAAAATCGATCGCCGGGTAGACTTTTTCGGAAGGGCTGCTGTTCTCATCTGCCTTTGCGCTGCCATCATTTGCAGCTTCCGTCCTGGCTTCTTCTTTTGATACATCTTCGTCCGGATGCGGCTCTGATGTGTAAGGATCCGCATCCGTTTTTGCTGCAGGATCCTCCGCAGCACCGGTATTTTTGTCATCAGAATCCGCAGCTATGCTCTCATCTTCGGCAGTCGTTTGCTGCATAGTGCCGCTGTCTGCGCTTACAGCTCCAAACTGAGAAAGGTACGAGGAGACACGCCCCATCTGTCCGCTCAGCATCATGACGCCCATCAGGATCAGCAGTACGCCGCCGATCTTCACCGTATACCGGACGATGTCGCGGTGCTTTCGGAACATCTCAAGCAGTGAAGAGGTGAAAAGGCCGACCAGCAGGAAAGGAATAACGAATCCGGCAGTATAAACGGCGATCAGCAAAAATCCCGCCGCTGCAGAATCTCCGGAGGCAGAGGCCGCCATCAGGAGCACACCCGAAAGCACCGGTCCGATGCACGGCGTCCAGGAAAAGCTGAAGAAAAATCCAAGTAAAAGAGCTGTAAGCGGCGACATGGCGGAGGGCTTTATGCCGCTGCCAAGCTTTCTTTCCCGATCGAGAAAGCCAATGTTTCCGAACACGCCGAGCTGATATAAACCGAACAAAATGACGGCAATGCCGCCGATCCCCGCGATCAGCTGCCGGTGAGATCCGAACAGGCGCCCGAGGGTGCTCATTCCCAGCCCCAGTATAAAGAAAGCAGCGCTTATGCCGATCACGAACATCAGGGTGTGAAGCATGACGGTCTTCCGGTCATAGCGCATCACTCCGTTTTCATCTTTGACCGCTGTACCCGCAGCCAGATAACTCATATAAAGCGGCAGAAGCGGCAGTACGCACGGGGAAAAGAAGCTCAAAAGGCCTTGTATAAAAACCGTAACGGCAGATATTTGTAAATTCAGATCAAATCCCATAGCTGACTCCGTAAGCTCTCATGTCTTACATGGTATCATAGCACAACCAATAACAATTTCCCATACACATAATCGTTGAGGGAAGCTCCGATATTAAAATACTATCGGCTTTCCTCTGTGAGGATATAAAGAAAAGACCATGAACTATAGAGCTCATGGTCTTACAGGGGCAGAAGGATTCGAACCCTCATTGACGGTTTTGGAGACCGCTATCCTACCATTGGAAGATACCCCTTCACACGGAACGTTCTTATGTTACGTCAAAAGATTTGATTTGTCAAGTACAATTCAAAGTAAATTACTTGAGATCACCACAGCCGTTCTGCCGTTTATTTTCAGCACATCATCGTCCGAACAGTCCCTTTTTTGCGGTTTTGATCTCCGGGTTCTTTTCCAGCAGGAATTCCTTCAGGTGATTCTCCTCCGCCGCCTTCCTGTTGATGATAAACCACTGACGCCCGTAGGCAGCGATCACAAGGTCGTCCGGCGTATCGATAAATTCCGCCAGGATCTCATAGTCATAGGTCATCCGGTCTTTCGAAAAGCTGTTGTCGATCTGGAAATTAGTCTTATTGAAGGTATAGACCAGATCCACATCCTTTCCCTGGTAGGTATCATCAAAAAACCGAAGATGTGTCTTCAGACGGCGGTTCCTTAAGAAGATGGAGATCCCCTCGATCACAAACGGGACTAAAAGGTAATAAGCAAACAGCGAACCCTGTCCCTGCCTGTAATACCGATACGCAAAGTAAAAGCAGATCAGGGCGATCGCATGCGCAAAGAT
The DNA here is from genome assembly GCA_946537585.1 of uncultured Lachnospiraceae bacterium. Lineage (GTDB taxonomy): Bacteria > Bacillota > Clostridia > Lachnospirales > Lachnospiraceae > Avilachnospira. The sequence continues at coordinate 179 of CAMNFX010000180.1, read as the reverse complement.
CCGCGAGCCGCTGGCATAAAGAACCTTGCCCAGCTGTTCCCAGTCGCTTCTTTTAATCGTTGTCTCGATCCGCATATCTGTCTCCTGCTTTGTTACTGCACTTCAGTCCGGTGAGCAGCCCCTGTATAATATGAGCTAAGGGACAAATGAACAAAATTTGCGAGTGTACTTGCAAATTT
>CAMNFX010000179.1 GCA_946537585.1 uncultured Lachnospiraceae bacterium | reverse complement strand
GCCCGGTCAGATCTCCAGCATGCCCTCATGCCTGAGCAGGGCGCGCTTTAACTCGAGGCTGTTCGGAAGTGTCCCGTAGCCTACCATCGAGCCGTCCGCGCCGATGACCCGGTGACATGGGATCAGGATGAAGATCTTATTGGCCTTCATCGCGCCTCCCACAGCCTGGGAGGCCATACGCGGGATGCCTCGCTGCGCCGCGATCTTTCGTGCGATCTCTCCGTAGGAAAGCACCTCACCGTACGGGATCTGCCGCACGATGCTCCAGACCTCCATCTGGAACGGAGTTCCTTCCGGGCGGATCGGAACCTCCGCAGGGTCCGGCTCTTCTCCATCAAAATATCGCTGATACCAGTCCAGCGCAAGCTGAAGCGGGGCGGCCAGAGGGCCGTCCCGCTTTATGTTTGATATCTCATTTGTTCCGGATACCTCTGCCGTGCTGATAAAACCGGCATTGGTCAGGGCCTCATCATCAGACTGAAGCCGCATCACCCCGTAGGGGGTATCCATCAGAGTCTCGTAATACATCCTGGTTTCTCTTTATTGTGCGGAAGACTCTTCCACCCATGCACCCATGGGAAGCGCGGTATTGCTGCCGTCATTTAAGAAGTACTCGACGCCGTCAATGGTCTTCTTTCCGGTGACCATGCAGTGATTGTCATCAAAGTAATACCAGAGATTTCCGCCCTCGGTATCCTGCCACCAGCCGGGGCCGACTGCCTTGCCGTCAGAGCTGAAGTAATACCAGGAGCCTGCCAGCTGCTGCCATCCGGTGAGCTTCTCTCCGGATTCGTCCTTGTAGGAGAGGTTTCCCCCGACGGAGCTGAACTTTCCGTCCATCGTATTGCTCTCGATAAAGCTGTCGAGATTCTCGATGGATGCGGCTGCAGAATCAATGAGGCTCGAGTTGGACTTGCCGGAGCTCTTGGAGCTCTTGCTGCCCTGAGCAGTGACCTTGACGGAAATGTCGGTATAAAAACCGGCATACTCCGAAAGATCCGCCTCTGGTTTGGAAACGGTCAGGGTCTTGCTGGCCTTGGCATCTTCGTCATTGATATAGGACAGAACGACCTTATACTGTGCCGCATGCGGTACCTTGTTCCACTTGAGCACCATATCGCTCGTAATGTACAGACCGTCCGGGGTCGCAAGCTGCATCTTGGGCGAGTATACAAAGGTCAGGACGCGGTTGATCTCATCTCCCGTCGAGCCCTGGAAGGCTGTGCTTCCGAGGGAATACTTGGTCTTGCTGCCGAACTTATGATTGCCGGTCGCGGAAACGGACACCGTGATCGTCACATTCTTTCCGATCGTCCAGTTCTCATAAGGCTCGCTGAAGCTCACTTCATTGACCTTAACATTGGAGGCTGCACCGACATCCACCTTGCGGATCGTGCCGGCTGCGGAGCCGCTCTCCTTTAAGCTGAGCTTCACGGTCGCAAGCTCTTCTGCAGCCGCGCTCTGCGATGAAGAGGATCCGGAGGTAGAGATCGCCTGCCCGGTGGCAGGATCGATCCAGATGCCGGATTCATTGACCGTAAAGCCGTCCGGCGTGGTCGTATTCATCCAGCAGGCGCCGTCATCGCCGAAGTAATACCAGTAGTTGCGGATCTTCTGCCATCCGGTCACCATCAGGCTGTCCGAACCGAAATAATACCACTTGCCTTCGATCTGCTCCCACGCGCTCTTGATATAGGTCCCGTCCGCCTTCAGGAACTTCCAGGTTCCTGTCGGGTTCATGACCCAGCGGGGACCGCCCTCGAGCTTTTCCGCGCTTGCAGCAGCTTTCTTTTCCTTTAAGGACGCGCGGATCGCGCTCATCGTCTCGGAATCGACCTCAAGCGTATCGGAGGTCACGGTCAGCTCCGCACCGCCCTTTACGGGGATGACTGTAAAGAAATAATTGCCGGTGCCCTTCTGCGAGATCGCGGAGCTGAAGTCGTGAGAGCTTCCTCCGGTGGAGATCTCCTTGCCGACGGGGTTGCTGAGATTGGTGCGGTAGAGCTGCACCTTGTATTTGGTGGAATCCTCCGCCTTCTCCCACTCTGCGATAGCCCGGTCCTCATCGTCCGACCACCAGGCATCCGAAACGGTATAATCCTTCTCATCATCCGTGGCTGCATATGCCTGGATCGTCACGAGCGGCGCCGCGGCCGTTCCTGACGCTGCAATAGCCAGCGCTGCCAGAAAGACTGTCAGACGGAGGCTCCGATTCATACGTGTCCGATATCTGCGAATAATCATAAGCTCCTCCCTCCAAAATTGCATCAGATCATCGCAGTTACGCTCCCGCACAGGCCGCGATGATCATATTTTTCTGATATAGATCCATTGTACCAGGTCAATGGACACAAAACCGACACCGCAAACATCGTTTTGCGCGTATCGGCAGTATTTTCAGATATAATCTCTTCCGAAGGATCAGCTGTTCTTATTTGCCAGTACCTTCAGAGACTCGAACAGTTCCAGGTCGGACTGTGTCACCTTCATGTTGGTATCAAGCGTACGTCCGTCCGGATAGGTCACGGTAATGCCGATGACCGTACCCTCGGTCACCTTTCCTGCCGCAACCGTGCCCAGGAACTGGGCGAATTTCGGATGATTGCCCGAAAACGTACTCCAGGCCTTACGAAGTTTCATAACAGCATCCAGATTGCCAAACAAAATAAACTCCTCCTTAACAGCCGGGGCAAGTTCTAAATAAGCCCCGAAAGAATACTGATTTTATTATATCTTCTTTTTTCCGCAAAGAAATACATTTCAGGTTTTTTTCAGAAAAAAGAAAGAGACCGTTTAGAAAACGGTCACTAAGGAGGTTTTCGCTCCGCCTGCGGCTCCGCTGCAACTACATGAAACTAACGCATCCCCTTCGGACTACGTCCTCGGCTCGCTAAGTTTCAT
>CAMNFX010000178.1 GCA_946537585.1 uncultured Lachnospiraceae bacterium | reverse complement strand
TCAGACATCAGTAACCGCAAAAGATCTGTATCTTTTCGGATCATCCCGTCCCAGTATCTCCGGTAAATGTCTTGGATTCTTTCTTCATCCGTCATTCTTTCTGCTCCTTTGGATCCAGATACCGGATCACCTTTGCCGGCACTCCGCCGACGACTGCATAATCCGGAACGTCTTTTGTGACGACGGCTCCTGCGGCAACAACCGCATATTCCCCGACAGTGACGCCGGGACAGATTGTCACATTCATGCCCAGCCAGGCATTCTTTTTGATCGTGACTTTTCCGTAGGTATAAGTCGTGTGGCGTTCGTTCATGTCATGGTTGATGGTCGCGATCCGAAGGCCCGGCGCGGACATGGAGCCGTCCTCGAACTCGATCCCGCCGGATGCGGAAAGGATCGCGGAATGGTTGATAAAAACGCCTTTTCCGAGTTTGACACGGTTGCCGAAATCACAGGTAAACGGTGTCAGGATGCGGACATCGTCCAGTTTTCTGCCGAACAGTTCCTCCAGGTACCCGACGTAGGAAGGGTCGTCCGGCATGCAGGCATTTGCCTTTGCGCAAAGCGTGCGCGCCCGCATCATCTCATCCACTGCTTCCTGAAAGTACGGCTCCCGCACATCTGTCGGGCCGCCCTTTTCCATCAGATCAAATACATAACCTTTTTCGTATTCCATGCGGTGCCTCCTTACGCGAGTCCGTTGGCTGCAAGCCATTTCTTTACACTCTTTGCAGAGTTTGCTGCAGCGCTTCCGGTTATGGACAGACCGCTCTTTACGACTGCGCCGGGACAGGTCTTTTTGATATCGCTCTCGCTGCCGCCCATGCCGCTGCCCTCGTTGGTGCAGAGGGGAAGGATGGTCTTGCCGGAGAAATCAAACTTTTCAAGGAAGGTGAATACTGCCATCGGCATGGTTCCCCAATAGTTCGGGTATGCGAGAACGACGGTGTCATATTCGTCGATAGAATCGGGCATGGAGACCAGCTCCGGACGGGCCTTTGCTCTCAGATCTTTCTTCGCCTCGTCGATACAGGTCATATAAACAGGGGAATAGGGATTCTTCATCTCGATCTTGAAAGTATCTGCCTGGATCATCTCCTTCATCAGGTTTACAACGATCTCTGTATTGCCGACCTTTACATATCTCATAGCTCCGCCGAAATAGTTCTCATCTGCTCTTGAAAAAAATGCAATCAGTGTTTTTGCCATCTTGTTTATCCTCCATTTTCATCTCTATGCGTTTATCAGATGTTTTTTCTTGTTTCTGACTGTATTTTCTCACGAAGCTATTGCAAAGTCCAATCGAATCATTATATATTTAATTTAATTATTAAATAACAGAGGGAACAATATGACTACTAAACAGATTGACTATTGTATTGAACTGGCGCGCACGCTGAACTTCAGCCGTGCCGCGGAAAACATGTTTGTGAGCCAGCCGACCTTTTCCTATCAGATCAGACTGCTTGAAGAAGAGATTGGATTTACCCTTTTTGACCGGAATGGGAAAGGCGCTTCTCTAACTCCGGCCGGGGCACAGTTTGTGACCTATCTGGCCGGTATGCGCCAGGAGATGAAGCGGGCGATTGAACAGGGGCAGAATTTCAGCGCCAAATATCAGGATAATATCACGATCAGCCTGATGGTCCGGCAGGCGGTCTATTTCCTGCCGGAGGCCATGCGGCTGTTTGAAGAGCAGGAGCCCGGCGTCCAGATCACACCGGTCTTTCAGTATGAAGGCGGCATGGAATCTTTTCTGAAGGAAGAAGCCGATATCCTGTTTGCCTTAAAGGAGCAGGCCAGACAGGTCGCCGGGATCACTGCGCATGACCTCTTTGAGAGCAGGATCTATCTGATTGCGGAAAGAGATGATCCGCTCACCGCTAAGAACGTGATCACAGAAAGTGACCTCTATGGGCGTACGCTGATGGTCGGAGGCGGTTCACCGGCTGCACTAAGGAGTGTGCAGCAGCGGCTGATTGCAAGCGGCCGGATCGATTACTTCAACAGTCCGGACCATGATACGACCCTGACGAATGTTGCCGCGAAGAAGGGAGTCTGTCTGGCTCCGGGATTCCTGAATGACCACAGCGGCCAGTTCGCCTGGATTCCCTTTGACTGCAAAGAAAGCTTTTCCTGTCAGCTGCTGACACATAAGAATGATGCCAGGGAAAGCGTCAAACGCTTTATTAACATACTGCAGAAACTCTATGCCGACGCTGTGGCATTTCCTTTGTAAAAATTCAGGCTCATTTTCTCGCAAGTACTGTGAGCCACGGTTTGTTCTTATGATGGTCAACTTTCACCTTTGAAAAGCCGGCCTCTTTTAAGGCTTTCTCAATATCTTCTGCTGTATAATTCTTCATTCCGTCTATGATCTTCTCGAACTTCAGGCTAGCTGCATCCGTCCCGTCAGATTCATTGCAGATCATAAAATATCCGCCCGGTTTCAAAACCTTTGCGACCTGTGAAAAGCACTGTGAAAGTCCCGGCCAGAAATAGATTGTCTCGAATGCGGTTGCCAGATCATAGCTTCCCTCCGGCAGCGTAATGGCGGATACATCTCCCTGCTGCACGATGCATCGTCCTGCCGCAATCATTTTCTGATTGTATTCCTTTGCCTTCTCTACAGAAAGTTCAGAATAGTCGACCGCTGTGACATGTGCCTTTGGATATCTCCTCAAAAGCTCCCCGGCGTTCCGTCCTCCGCCGCAGCCGAGATCAACGATATTCTCCGGTTCGATACGCTGCAAATGATCCAGACCCCAGTCGGCCATCTTTGCATGCCCGGAGTTCATCCCTTTCAGCATCATTTTTCCCAGAAAGCCCTCAGGTTTTCGCGTCTGGCTTACATAATCCTTAAACAGTCCCATCTCATTTACCTCTCTGCTTTCTTCCTTGCCACCAGGTGCAGCCGGAATTTCTTTCCGC
>CAMNFX010000177.1 GCA_946537585.1 uncultured Lachnospiraceae bacterium | reverse complement strand
CGCGTAGAAAGCGCGTAGCTCATAGAAAACTGCCCATTTGTCGGGCAACTCATAATATGAACTATAGAGCAGGAAAGGCAGACATGCATGCCGGAATTGAGTTTACGCAGCAGTACATAACAGGACGCTTAAGATGTAAAACGGCATCTGCCTGCAGAGGAGAGGAAACAGATACAGGCGAAACGCGCTTGGGAAAGCTCCGCAGAAGAGCAAAGAAGACGAGGTATGAAGATGAAGCCGCAGAAGAAGACACTGATCAAAAACAGCATTCTGATCACTGTTGATGCAGAGGATACTATTTACCAAAGAGGGTGGATCCTGCTGGAAGGTGAAAGGATCGCAGATCTCGGAGAGGGAGATCCGGCTCCGGAACTGAAAGCGGATGAAGTGGTCGATGCCTCCGGCATGGCGGTTCTGCCCGGCATCGTGGATGTGCATACCCATGTCTGCGGGTCGCTCTTTAAGGCGATGACAGAGGACCCCGTGGGAGCATTCTACGGTCTGGCGCTTCCCATGGAAAAGCTCCTTACGCCGGAGTATACCTATGTGCTGAGCATGCTCGGCGCCATCGAGTGCCTGAAGGCCGGTGTGACCTGCATCAATGATGTGTATCACTACATGCGGAGCACGGCCAGGGCGATCGATGAGCTCGGGATGCGCGGTGTTCTGGCGCAGAAGATCATTGAGACGGACCTTGCTACGATACAGTTTAACGACTATACCCGCATTCCTGAGGAAGGACGCGCCCGCGTAGAGGAGAACTGCCGGCTGATCGAGGAGTATCACGGGAGGGATGGCAGGATCTTCTGTAAGTTCGGACCGCATGCGACCGATACCGTGTCGGTGGAGCTTGCCAAAAGGATCAAAGAGCTCGGTGATTTCTATCATGTAGGCTTTCATACCCATGTGGCGCAGAAGACCAATGAGGTGGAGTTCCTGAAGGAGACATACGGGCTCACGCCGGTGGAATATCTTTGTGAAACGGGCCTGATGGGGGAGGATCTGGTGGCCGCGCACTGCGTTTATACGACGGATCATGACCTCGCATTGATCGAAAAGGGCGGCGCGACGATCGCGCACTGTGCGGAGATGACCGGAAAACGGGGGCAGTTCCCCGCGCTCGATAAGATCTACAAAAGCGGGATCCGGATGGCCTACGGCACGGACTGGGTCACCATGGATCCGTGGACGAATATGCGGATCTCCATTATCGTAGCCCGGATGTCCGGATGCTCTGTGGAATGTCCTGATGCACATGAAGCGCTGCGCCGCTCGACGATCATTGCGGCAAAAGCGCTGGGACTGGATGACCGGATCGGCTCTCTGGAAAAGGGAAAGCAGGCGGACATCGTGCTCATGGATATGCAGAGCGCCAACCTCACCCCGGTCTTCGATGATCCGGTTGCGACGCTTGTGTACAATGCGAACCGCCACGATGTCGATTCTGTCTGGGTGGCGGGAAAGCCTCTTGTGAGAGGACGAAAGCTGCTTTGTGCCGACGAGGCGGAGATCTTAAGAGACGGGCAGCAGATCGCAGGCAGGATCTATGAAAGCTACCGGGGCAGATCAGCATAGGGATTTTCCTGGTGTTTTTTGAGGCGGCAAAGCTCGCGAAGAGTTTTTCTGAGGCGGCGGAGTGATGCGTCAGATTAAAATGCCGTGGAGGCTCGGTTCAGTCTGTATTTACAGCAGAATTCATCAGACCAAATCGGAAACAAGGCCTGGTCCAGTCTGCTTTTACAGCAAGATTCAGGAATTCAGATCGCGCTTATTTCACAAAAACTCTGTTTGCCGTTACAATTGGATAAGGAAGAGGAGTTATCAGAATGAGCAGTTTAAAATTCGTTTTTGTCCATGGTCTGTCAGGCTGGGGAAGTTATGATGAAAAGAATAAGAAGAAGCCATACTGGGGGATGAAGAGCGGCGATCTGATCGCTTTCCTCAGAGAAAAGGGGTTTGATTCCTATGCTGCATCCGTCTCACCGTTTGGAAGCGCCTGGGACAGAGCCTGTGAGCTGTATGCGCAGCTTTCCGGCAGAAGAGTGGATTATGGAAAGCAGCATAGCCTTAAGTACCGGCATGAGCGGTTTGGCAGAGACTTTTCAGGCTGCCCGCTGATCGACCATTTTGGTGAGGGCACCGAGCTTGTGCTGATCGGGCATTCCTTTGGCGGAGCGACCATCCGCCTCTTTTCGGAGATCCTTCTTCATGGTGCAAAGGAGGAGATCGAAAACACCGAGCCGGAGGATCTGAGTCCTTTCTTCCTTGGCGGCTCAAAGGTCAGGATCCGCAGTATCGTGACGCTGGCTTCTCCCTTAAACGGAACAACTGCCTATGATATGGCGGATGACGAGGGCTTTGATCCTGACAAAGTGAAAGCGCCGTGGTGGAGTGATCTTCTTGCAAAGCTCATGGCAAAAAAGCTCTCTGCTTCGATGGACGGCAGGGATGAGCGGGATTATGCCTCTTATGATATGCATGTGGATCAGGCGGCAGAGATGAACCGGCACCTTACTACATTTCCTGATATCTACTATTTTTCCGTTCCGTGCAGTTCGACCAAGGATGCCGGAAACGGGATCCACCGTCCGCAGCGAAAGATCACAGATCCGTTCTTTATAAGGCGTTCTATCCAGATCGGCTGCTACAGCGGTACGACAAAGGGAGGAACTCTGATCGACGATTCCTGGCATGAAAATGACGGTCTGGTCAATACGATCTCCGCAAGGGCGCCCTTTGGGGAACCGCAGCAAAAGCTCGACGAGAAAAGCATCCGCCCCGGAGTATGGAATATCTGTCCGGTCTATCAGGGCGATCACATGATGATCCACGGCGGCCTGACCAGAAAAACCGATGTAAAAGACTTTTATCTGAAAATGCTTACCATGATCAACGGGCTTTGACCTGAGACCGTAAACGCGGTAAAGAAAGCGGCTCACCGGAGTATTAAACCGGGAGC
>CAMNFX010000176.1 GCA_946537585.1 uncultured Lachnospiraceae bacterium | reverse complement strand
GACCTCATTCATGCGTTTATAATTCTTTGCCGCATAATTATACGCCAGAAGCGGCACCATGCCAAGACATAATCCCTGCACCGGTATTTAAGGGAAGGCGTTCGGATTTGAGGACAATGCCGATGGCGGCCGATTTTCAATAACGCAATCCGCCGTCAAATCAGTACGAAGAAAAAACAATCCCTCTTCTTTACATCTTACGTAAGATGTTTTAGAATGAAGAAAATGACAAAAAAGGGCGTAAAAAAAACGGATCAGACGAGCTCTTCGTTTGATTCCGTCAGGTATAAAAACGACTATATCCGGTTGAATTACGACCGGATCACGCTTGCAGTGAAAAAAGGCAGGAAGGAAAAATGGAACACGGAGGCCAGGGCGCAGGCCCTGAGCCTCAGCGAATATATTACAAGAAAAGTTGACGGTGAGCTGTAAGAGAAAGGAGTCACCATGTACACGATCGCTTATCTTGAGAAGAACGGCAAAGGCTACGCTGACAATTGTCCCTGGATCGTTATGCCTCCCTTTGAGACGCTGGCAGGCTGCCAGCAGGACGCGGACAAGATGATCCGGGAGGGCTACCAGGGCGTTACGGTGTTCCGCGCCTCCTCCGCCCTCAGCAAACTCCTCAAGGAAACGACCGTCGCCTGGGATTATATCAAACGCCACCAGGTGCGCTGTGCAGGAGCCAGGGCCGACCTCGCTCAGGCGGTAGCCCGCTTCGTACACTGAAAGGCATCAAAAGTATCCCCGCAGAATTCGGGATCTGATCTCTCCCGTTCCGGCCATCCGCTTCTTTTCCTTGCGGCATCACAAGATTTTGTGTATACTTTTCAGAAACCGGCCCGGAAACATGAAACACAGATATCTGTCTGGCACATGGTTTTTCGTGTACGAACGAACAGGCTTGCAGGTGCCAAACAGCAGCCGGACACATGGATTTTAAAGAAAAACAGGAGGCCGCCGATGCTTGAGATACTCCTTGCGCAGTACAAGATGCAGTTCGGGATCGATTTCCCGCTTAAACAATTCGAGGGACAGCCTGAGATCGATGTGATCAACATCATCTATGACTGCCTTCTGCATAATGACCCCAACCGCCGCGCACCGGTCGAGAACCGTTTCCCGACCGCACCGGGTCTCGTAGATCCCTGGGGACAGCAATAAGCAGTATTCCGGAGTCTGTTTCTGAAGAACAGATGTTTTATCCGAACAAGCGGCTCTGTCGAAAAAACGCCTCAGCAAAAGCCCGATGCCGGCAGAAGACGCATATCCCGCACTTAAGAAGGTGCTTTTCAAGCTTAAAACAGAATAGTCCAAAAAACACCGGCAGGTGACGGATGTCCGCTTTGGAACATTCCTCATCCTGCCGGTGAATTTGTTTATGATGGAAAATGCCGGACGTCCCCGTCCGTCTGCAGGCCCTGAACGTGCTTTTTTCAGAACCGGTTGCTGCTTAGACGCCTGCTTTTTGTCAGGAACGCCTTGTTCTTAGTGGAACACCGCGTTCATCAGCAGCACCACGAGGCAGCAGCCGAGCTCCACCACAAAGAGGTTGCCGCTGGTCCAGGCCAGTACGATACCCACGGCAAATGCCACCCCTCCGTACAGAAGACGTGAGGTGGAGGTCAGGATCGCCGGGAAGGTCATCACCGCCAGCGTCACATAGGGTACATAGTATAAAAAGGACCGGAAGAAGCGGTTGGTGATCGGTTTTCTTAAGATGGTCAGCGGCAGCACGCGGATCAGGTAGGTGACCAGCGCCATCGCCACGATGTATACATAATAGCTTACTTTCATATATGATTTTCTCCGACAATGGATCTGCGGCAGTCAGATACCCGACAGCCAGTCAGGTCGAACCAATTCATTGCAAAAGCCCCGTATTCTGAGCAGAATTATCCGAGTGTTTTCCAGGTTGTGCAAAAGGATGCATTGAGATATTCATCCGGCGTATCAGGCCGTTTCCTCTCCCGGGCTTTCGCCGGGCTCGCTCGTGATCTCTCCGTCAGGGTCATCCTTGATGGGGAAGAGCAGCGCGACTGCCGAAGCGATGATCACCGTGAGGAAGAGCGTGCGCGTGCCCGAACTGATCGACGCGGTAAGCGGCCAGACCGCAGCAAGAAGGCTTAAGGCAAAGCTCACAATGACAGAGCCCAGGACCACCGGATCCTTTCTTGCGGGCGGGATGATGATTGCGAGGAACATGCCGAAAATAGCCACATTCATCGCCTCTGCTATGATCGGCGGAAGGACATTGCCGGCGTATACACCGAGTGCCGTACCGATCGCCCACAGCGGGATACTGGTCAGGAAGGCGCCGTACATATAGGTCGGATTGAGATATCCCTTTGACGCGATCCCCAGACCGAAGAGCTCGTCTGTCAGACCGAAGCCGATCGTAAGACGGTGGAACAGGGTCGCATCGGGAGCGAAACGCTGGCTTAAGGCAAAGCTCATCAGAAGATATCTGGCATTTGCCACAAAGATCATCAGAGCCAGCTCGATAAAGCCCGCCTGCTCCGCAGAGAGCACGATTCCTGCATACTCACCGGAGGAAGAAACATTTAAAAGGCTTAAAAGAAAGCCCTGAAAGACCGTATATCCGACATTTCCCGCGGCTATACCCAAGGAAAAGGACACCGCACAGTAGCCGAGTCCGATGGGGATGGCGTCGCGCATACCGCGGGCAAAGGGTCCGACGGAAACATGGGGCTCATCACCCGGATAGATCGAAGCATTTTCCTGCTTCATATATTACCTCCGACAATCATGAGATTCATGTGGTATTAAGAAAGTCCCTTCCGGTATGACCCGGAAATCAGGGCATATATTGTTTCGTTTCAAACAGTCAGCTGCCGTTCTGCCGCATTGAAAGAGTCCTGAGAAAGTGCTATACTTTCCCCGTACTTTTCCCAAAGTCAGCAGCTTTTTCAGTATAGAGCAAATCACGCGATAAGTACAATGAATTGTTTGCA
>CAMNFX010000175.1 GCA_946537585.1 uncultured Lachnospiraceae bacterium | reverse complement strand
ATTGCCTTCTTCGCGTTGATAACCGGGATCGGGCATGCCTGCCCTCTCATATCCAATGTCTGATCCATGATCGGATGCCTCCTTATTTTTCTGATAGTTTCAGTCTATCATCCTTATATGTAAAATGCATCCCGTATATTTTGTATACTCTGCACAAAAAATGATCTTTCCCCGGCGCAAAGTTGCGTTCTTGACAGCGCCTCGTTTATTGCTAAATTACGTTTTAGTAAAACATGATTTAGTAAAAAAGCCCTGCCCGCATGGACAGAGCTTTTTTTCGTATCGCGCGCCTTCAAAAACGCAGCGCGCGGATTCTTTAGACAATATGTAATGGCCCCACATTTGTAACATCGCGGATTTACCTGTAAACTGTGATCGTCACAATCATGGTAACGGGGATTACCGCATACAAATGGAGGCCACCAAATGAATAATACCACAGTCTACGTCGGAATGGATGTCCACAAGAACTCTTTTTCTCTTTGCTGCTATACAGTCAGAGAGGATGCTTGCTCTCATTATGTGAAGATTGATCCGGATTATCGGCTTGTCCTTGAATACATCGAAAGCATGCGTGGAATCTACGGCGATGACAGTAAGTTTATATGCGGTTATGAAGCCGGATGTCTTGGCTATACGTTATATCATCAGATGAACGATCATGGTGTTGAATGTATCATACTCGCTCCTTCCACTATGGCGAAGTCGCCTGTACAGAAAAAGAAAAAGACCGATAGGCGGGATTCTGAGGTGATCGCTCGCTGCCTCGCTCATCATTCGTATCACAAGGTACATGTCCCTACCTCCGAAGAGGAACAGATCAAGGAGTTCATCCGCATGAGGGATGACCATAAACTGGCACTCAAGAAGATCAAGCAGCAGATCCTCGCGTTCTGCCTCCGCCATGGCTTTATTTACAATGCCGGTGCCAGCCATTGGACGGCTGCTCATCTCAGCTGGCTACGGAGCCTTGAACCAGAGGGACTCTATAAAGAGATCCTTAGTGAGTACCTTCTGACTTACGATAAACTTACCGATACCCTGGAGCGTCTTGACAGGCGTATCGAAGAACTGGCTGATCAGGACGCTTATCGGGAAAGCGTGCGGAAGCTCTGCTGTTTCCTTGGCATCAAAACGCAGACGGCACTTGCTGTCATCGTTGAAGTCGGCGATTTCAAACGGTTTCAGAAAGCTCAGCAGTTCGCCTCATATATCGGTCTGGTCCCCGGTGAGGACTCCAGCGGTGACGGGATCAACCGGCTCCCGATCACGAAAGCCGGCAATACGCATGTCAGGAGGCTCCTTGTTGAAGCAGCTCAGTCCTACGGACGCGGGAGTATCGGATTCAAATCCAAGGCTCTGAAAGCCCGCCAGGAAGGAAACCCTCCGGAAGTCATTGCCTACGCTGACAAAGCTAACGAACGTCTCCGCAGGAGGTATTACAGGATGACCCTGAAATGCGGGAAAAAAGTCAATGTCGTCAAAACATCAATTGCCCGCGAACTTGCCTGCTTCATGTGGGGAATGATGACGGAAGAAACAGCATGATCCATATGACACTGTTCCGTTTCCGTCAAGGCTGCAGCAAAGCTGCCCCGCCTGCGGCGGCAGGGCCTTGACCTCACCGTCGCATTGTCATTCTGGTAACGATCCCGCATAGGACGGCTTACGCCGCTATGCGGCCAACTACAACTGAGCACACCCTGAAGAAGCTTCAGCTTCATGATGGGTCTGAGCTATCTGCGACTAAACTATGTCGGCACGGGAAACCGTGATCCACGCTTTTAGACGGCAGAGCTCTCGGCAGACCATTGACCTGTAGGTAAGGAGCGATCCGAATCCACGTATATCAGAGTGGCCAAGGCCGGAGACTGATACGTCTGGAGCTTCTTCAGGATGTGCTCAGTTAAAACCAATGTGGTTTTGCCAGGTTTCCCCTTGACAATGGCCATTACATATCAGTTTATTTAATGGTTCTCTGTATCAAAACCGGACCGGATGCGCCGCCTTTACCGTCCGGTCGTACTGTCCGACTCCAGAAGAAAAACCGCAGGCCGCCTTTTCCTCAGCGGCTCTGCGGTTCCTCTCATGTATTGCGTCTTGTCGTCCTTCTTCCCGGACGCGCCTATCCGCCCGCGGTTACGCCCGCGAGCCGAACGATCTTCTGCGGGGAGAATCTGCCCCCGTCATCGAAAAGGGCTGTGCGTTTCAGGTGGTCACCGCGCAGATCCCCACGGCAAAGAACATGGCGGCCACGGCGAGGAAAAAGGCGATCATCTGCAGCGCATTCTTCCCGTGATCCTCGACCGAACTCAGGGAAAGAAGAAGCGCGATGAACGTGAGGACCGTCCCGGCGCTGAAACCGCTCGTCCCGGCTCCGCGGCCGAGGAAACCCGCCACGCAGCCGATGACGGAGAATAGAATCGACACCATCGCCATCATGTTCCTGTTATCTTTGAGTGAAGCCGCTTCATTATGTTCCATTATCTTTCCGTTCCTTTCTTCCGCGCCCCGCAGGGCGGATATCAGTAAGCCGAAGGACGGAGAATCCGTACCGTCCCCGGCAAGTCATTCAGATCAGAAATGAATCAGGCCGCTCCTCTTTCCGGCTTTTTATCCGCGCTGTCCTTCTTCCTGCTGCGCGGGTCATTCGGCCAATAGCCATCGTCATCCGACACATGATCCCAGATTCCGTAAAGCGCCCATGAGCCGAACGCAAACACCGTCATCAGAACTACCACGATATTCTCTAACATAAACACCTCCGAACATGATCAGACCGTTTTTTCTCCTGCTTGCATCGGCCTCCTCGTCCGGGATTTTCTCCCGTCCTGCTCCTGCTCATACCGGATGATCCTGCGAAGGCTGCGGGCAAAGACCGCCTCCGACATCCGCCGCGGCGAAACCGGAATCCCAAAAAGCCTCCGTCCGGACCAGTGAGGTCCGCGTCCCGTCGCGCTTCCGATCGTGCTCCGGACGTCAGAGCCGATCCGAAGCCTTCCCGAAAGCAGCCGTGCGTGAAG
>CAMNFX010000174.1 GCA_946537585.1 uncultured Lachnospiraceae bacterium | reverse complement strand
AATGCATTCAGTCTGAAAGAAGACAAAAGGAAGTCGGACCAAACAACGGCTTTAAAAGCGGTTTTGATGGGCATGAAAATCTGAAAACTTGAAAATAAGATTTGACAATCCGGAAAAATTATAGTAATAGATTCATGAGTGATCATGGCAGTTTTAATAAACTGCCGTGTGTTTGTTTAAGGGATAAGCACTCTCAGGAAGTTGGATGTGCCGGGCGTTGATGGGCAGATCGGCAGGATCCTTCCTGGCAAAAGCAAAGAAAAGATAAGCGGTCTGAATGCCGGCCGGCTGTTTCATGACAGCATCGGCAGAGGAGAGCCGCGTCAATATATTCAAAATGCCGGGAACCCGGCACGGAGTTTTATATGGCAGCAAAAAATCTGGTGATCGTCGAGTCTCCGGCGAAAATGAAGACAATCAAGAAATTCTTAGGCTCCAGCTATACGGTGGATGCCTCCATGGGTCATATCCGCGACCTTCCGAAGTCCAGCATGGGCATCGATGTGGAGCACGGATTTGAGCCGAAATACATCACGATCCGCGGCAAGGGGGATCTGATCGCGGCGCTCAAAAAGGAAGCGGCCAAGGCGGACAAGATCTATCTTGCAACCGACCCTGACCGTGAGGGAGAAGCGATCAGCTGGCACTTAAAAGCGGCTCTCGGCCTGGATCATACCGACAAAAAGGTCTATCGCATCACGTTCAATGAGATCACAAAGGACGCAGTGACCAGGGCTCTGAAGAATCCGCGGGAGATCGACATGAATCTCGTGGACGCGCAGCAGGGACGCCGTGTGATCGACCGCGTGGTCGGCTACACGATCAGCCCGGTGCTCTGGGAGAAGATCAAACGCGGCCTTTCCGCGGGAAGAGTGCAGTCCGTGGCACTGCGCATGGTATGCGACCGTGACGCGGAGATCGCGGCATTTATCCCGCAGGAGTACCATACTGTGGATGCCGCCATCAAAAACGGCGCAAAGACGGTGAAGGCCTCTTATTACGGAGAAAAAGGGCGCAAGAAGACGCTGCGCACCGCGGAAGAAGCGCAGAAGATCGTAGACGATGTCCGCAATCAGGATATCAGCGTGACAGAGGTCAAAAACACCGACCGCGTGAAAAATGCTCCCTGGCCCTTTACGACGTCTACCCTGCAGCAGGAAGCCTCCCGCATGCTGAATCTTTCGACACAGCAGACCATGCGGATCGCGCAGAAGCTCTACGAGGACGGACGCATTACCTACCTTCGTACCGACTCCATCCGTGTAAGCGACGAAGCGGTCGCTGCCGCAAGAAGCTACATCGGCGCGGAATACGGAAAGGACTACGTGTCCTCACGCCCCGGCTCCGGCAAGACCGGAGGCAATGTCCAGGACGCCCATGAGGCGATCCGTCCGACCCATATCGAGCAGACGCCGGCCATGCTGAAGGAGTCCCTCGCACGGGACGAGTTCCGTCTCTATCAGCTGATCTGGAAGCGTTTTACTGCAAGCCGCATGACCAATGCAGTCTACGCGCAGACATCCGTCAGGCTCGAAAAGGACTCCCATACCTTTACAGCATCGGGCTCACGGCTGAAATTTGACGGCTTTATGAAGGTCTATGGCAAGGATCAGGACGCGGATGAGGAAAAGCAGGACTTAAGCTTCCTTAAGGAAGGCATGACAGTGCGCTTCGATAAGGTCGAGGACGTCCAGCATTTCACCGAGCCGCCCGCGCATTACACAGAAGCAACGCTCGTAAGGGCGCTTGAAGAAGACGGCATCGGCCGCCCGTCCACCTATGCGCCGACCATCGGCACGCTGCTCGGACGAAACTACGTGACCAAGGAGAAGAAGAACCTCTACGCGACAGAGCTGGGCATTGCGGTCAATGATCTTATGGTGAATTCCTTCCCGTCGATCGTGGATCTCGGATTTACCGCCCGCATGGAGCAGCAGCTTGATGAGGTCGCGGAGGGCAAGGAAAACTGGAAGGACATCATTGCCGCATTCTATCCGGAGCTTGAGAAATCCGTCACGGAAGCCAAGGAGAAGCTCGGCCGTATCAAGGTGGCGGATGAGGTCACCGATGTGATCTGCGATAAATGCGGACGCAACATGGTCATCAAATACGGTCCGCACGGAAAGTTCCTTGCGTGCCCCGGATTCCCGGAATGCCGAAACACAAAGCCGCTCCTCGAGAAGATCGATGTCAAATGTCCGAAATGCGGCAGCGACATCATCAAGCGCCGTACCAAAAAGGGACGTCTGTTCTACGCCTGCGAGAACCGCGACTGCGATTTCATCAGCTGGCGGAAGCCCGGTGCCAAGGGAAAAGATCAGGAAAACAGCTGAGAGCTTTCGATCAGGCCCTACCGCCTCGCGCTTTGAACCGTGCGCACAGATGGAACCAATTATGTGAAATCAGAGGTTATTCTCCGGGTCAAAGGCATAAAAGCACGAAAATACGCCGATATTTTCTCTATAAATGCAAGACGGGCTTGCATTTTCGGGACATTAGTGCTATTATCTTGCATGGTAATTGAATAAACATAACAGTTGAGGAGTGGGCAAGAGCCCACTCCTCAATGCGTGATAAGGGAGATTATTACATGAGTCCAAAGTATGTGGCCCGCGTAAACGCGTTCATAGAGCCGTATCTTTCGAAGCACGGCTTTTCCCTGATCCGCACCGATTTTACGGAAGAGGATCATAACTGGTACTTAAGGCTTTACATCGACTTAACGGAAGAAGAGGCTGCAAAAAGAGCAGCCGAAGCGGAGGAAGAGAGAAAGGCCGCGGAGGAGAACAGGGAACTCACCGATGCCGAGCTGGTAGCGGAGGCACTCGGCGAGGCAGAAGAGGAAAAAGAGGAGATCCCGGAGCCCGGCATCAACATCAATGACTGCGCGAAGGTCTCCAGATACCTGAGCAAATGGCTCGATAAGGAAGACTTCATCAGCGAGGCCTATACGCTCGAGGTCTGCTCGAAGGGCTTCCTGCCGCAGGAGTGACAATAATCAATAAGTAACAGACAAGAAACCGTGGCTCAGAAACTTCGCC
>CAMNFX010000173.1 GCA_946537585.1 uncultured Lachnospiraceae bacterium | reverse complement strand
AAAAAGCATATGATTCCGAACCATACCGCAAGGCTGACCGGAGGAATAAACAGGGCACGCAGCACGATGCCGACGATCTCCTTATCGATCTTCGGCATCTGCCTTTCCTTATAGAGCTTTTTTCTCCCCTTTTCATCTATGACATAGACCAGGGGCTTTTCATACAGCTCCACGATCCCGAATTTGATCAGATAGACGGGGACTATTGGGACGGCAATGCAGAACCATACCGCGGAGCCGCCAAGCTCCAGCCTGGAAAAGTCGAAGCCGTTGATCAGCAGGGCAAGCAGCACCGGAAGAAACAGCCCGACAAAGCAGAGCAGCGCCATTTTTAAGACTCTTCCCGGTGTCGTAAACCGGAGGATGACCGGCGTCTTCTTGCCTTTGATCATCCGGGTAAATACCGGCTGCTCGGTCTTTCTTTCCAGGATCCTGTCGTCTAAGACCAGCTTTCCCTGCTCCCGGTGGAAGCTCTTTTCGCCGGAGGTAAAAATCTCCCTGCCCGATTCGACCGAAAAGCTGTTCCGGACCGTATCGCTGTAGAGACAGAGCATGATCGTGATAAAAACGACTCCAAGCGCGCCTGTGATAATAAGGCTTTCCTGCACATTCATTCCGAAACAGCACAGAGCCGCAAACAGGAGCAGGCAGACGATGAGCGTGGCGAGGATCGCCTTCAGCCACCAGGGAAGGAAGTAATAATGCGATTCCTTTTCCGCACGGACACTCACCTTTCCGGTCTGTCCGTTGACTGCCGCCATCAGGTCCCCTTTGCTGATGTAATAGACAGGCAGCAGCACCGGAAGCCGCAGAGCGGAGCTTACATCCGACCGCACCGAAACTGCTTTCGTCTCCAGGGTCTTCCTGACCGCAGGCGTATAGGATTCCGCAGTCTCTTCGCGTACCCGGCTCTCCAGGACCTGATCCGTAATGTCTGAGATCTTGACCCTGTGGCCTGCCACATAGGCAAAATCAAATTCCGTCAGCTGTTCTGTGTCAAACGGCTCCATGCCGTCAAGCAGGAGATTGTCGAGCTGTTTTGAACGGTTGACGAACTCATCATTGATAAAACCGTCGCAGGGATAGTTTCCCCCGCCGTCCATTCTTGATACGGTCATGTGCACGGGTCCGCGTACCAGCTCGTAGGGAAGGTAAAAGCCCTTCAGTTCTTTGAGCAAAGGCTGAAGATGCTTTGCCTCCGCTTTTCCACTATTCTTATCACACCATTCCTTTAATCTCTCCCCGGCTTCCTCTTCGGTGAGCGCAAAGGGGATCACATATTCCGGAAGTCCGTCCGTGTCGAGATATTCGCTTCTTACGAGGCTCCTGCCGCAGAAGGCGCAGTTGGAAAGCGCTTCGCTTTCTTCAAAAACGACCGTGGCGCCGCAGCCGCTGCAGTTGGTCCTGACCAGCCGGAACTTTCCGACCTCGTCCTTCAGCTTTTTCGCCTGGATCTTCCGGAATCCCTGCTTTTCGCTGCAGGCTTCACTGATCTCCACCTTTCCGCCGCAGTAAGCACAGAGGTACTTCTGCTGAAGAATGTCAAACTTTGCGGGTGCTCCGCAGTTTGGACAGTGTATGTCGGTGATCCTTACCTTCTCCGTTTCCTGATCATACCTTTCCATGGCCTCCCCCTCTCTCCAGGGCAGCTGATCAGCGCCCGGAAACACATCATCGTTAAAGCATACAGAGAATAAGAGCCCTCAAAGCTTCCGCAGGTATCAGGCCAGAAAGCCCTTTCCGATGCGGATGAGGGCTTCTGCCGCCTCCTTCACATCCTTCTCCTCGATGCTCCAGTTGCTGAAGCTGCAGCGAAGGTGCCAGACGCCATCCACCTCGGCGAGGTTCAGATAGGTCGTTCCATCCTCCCGGATCGCTCTCTCCAGAGCCTTCATTTCCTGCGCGGTCACCTCCGGCTTATTCAAAGTGAATGCAAAGCCGTTGATCAGCACAGGTCTGTGGATCTTATAAACGCCGCTTTCTTCCAGCTGATCCGCAAATTCCGAAGCGAGCGCGCAGTCACGCTCCACCATTTCCCTGAAGCCCTCCTTTCCGTACGCCATCAGGTTCATCCAGACGGCAAGGGCACGGAACCTTCTGCTTCCTTCATTGCCCAAATGCTCAAGAGCCGTGTCTTCGGTCCAGCTGTCATTTACCCGGACCGCCTGGGCATAGGTCCTGTACTGCATCTCCCGGTGCTCTCTCCGGATCAGGGCGATCGCACAGTCATAGTTCATGTTGAGCCATTTATGCCCGTCGATCGTAATGCTGTCCGCTTCCTCCACGCCGTCGTAGAGACCGCGGTACTTCGGGGATGCCATGGCGAGAGAGCCTACGGCGCCGTCCACATGCAGCCAGAAGGGATATTTCTTTTTTAGATCGGCAATGGCACGCAGATCATCCAGATCCCCGGTGCTGGCAGTGCCCATATTTGCGATCACGATCACTGCCTTGCCGGCTGCCTTCTGAAGCTCCTCCTCCAGCCTTTTCACATCTCCCCGGTCTCTTCCGGGAAGCTTTCCGTATTCGATGATGGAATTTCTGCCAAGTCCCAGAATGGAAAGGCCCTTATAGATCGAGGCATGGGCAAACGCGGAGAGCACGACAGGCGGTTCCAGCCCGTAGATGCCGTCATTGGCCGTCTTTCCCTGTCTTATGGCAGCCCATTCTCTGGCGCAGGCCAGGGCATTGGTAGTTGCCATCGTGGCACCCGAAGTAAAAGAACCCTGAAAGTCCTCCCGAAGGCCCAAAAGCTCCTTGAGCCCCTCGATAGCTTCATCCTCGATCTGACGATCCATGCAGTCAGGCTCTCCGAAGGCATTCTGGTCATACAGCGAGGTCATCCAGTCTCCGGCAAGCGCCGCCGGTGTAACTCCTCCGATCACAAAGCCGAAGAACCGGCTGCCGCTGTTTAACGCAAGACCCTTTGCGTACTCGCTGACAAAGAGATCCATGGCGCCTTCTGCGCCGATCCCCTCGTCACTGATATGCCTGATCGGCTTTCTGTCCCATACCGGAAGCGCCTTGCCGGTCTCCCGCTGCTTAAAGAAGCGCTCCGCCTCATCCGTTACTTTTTTTAAGATCTCCAGCTGACGCTC
>CAMNFX010000172.1 GCA_946537585.1 uncultured Lachnospiraceae bacterium | reverse complement strand
CCGGAAGAAGATATGTAATCATTTAGGAGGTTTATTGCATGAGCGAACGCAACCTGACCCTGCTGACGGATCTGTATGAACTCACCATGATGCAGGGCTATTTCAAAGAAGAAGAGAAGAATGTCAAAGTCATCTTTGATATGTTTTATCGCCGGAATCCTGATGATAACGGCTTTGCCATCAGCTGCGGTCTGGAGCAGCTGATCGAGCTCATCGAGAACTTTCATTTTTCCGAGGAAGATATCGCTTATCTGGCTTCATTGAAGATGTTTGACAGTGATTTCCTGGAATATCTGAAGGATTTCCGCTTTACCGGAGATATCTATGCGATCCCGGAGGGCAATGTCATGTTCCCCCGTGAGCCCGTTGTAAAGGTGAAGGCGCCGATCATGCAGGCACAGCTCATCGAGACGGCGCTGCTCAACATCATCAATCACCAGTCTCTGATCGCCACCAAGGCGAGCCGTGTTGTACATGCGGCAAAGGGGGACGGTGTTATGGAATTCGGTCTCAGGAGAGCACAGGGACCGGACGCTGGTATTTACGGTGCGAGAGCGGCAGTGATCGCAGGCTGCGTAGGCACCTCCAACGTGCTTGCCGGACAGATGTTTGATATTCCCGTCCTGGGTACTCATGCACACAGCTGGATCATGTCCTTTGATTCCGAGCTTGAGGCATTCCGTGCCTATGCAAGGATCTATCCGGACAACTGCCTGCTTCTGATCGATACCTACGATACCTTAAAGTCCGGACTTCCGAATGCGATCCGGGTCTTTAAGGAAATGCGCGACGCCGGCATTACGCCCAAAAAATACGGCATCCGCATGGATTCCGGCGACCTTGCCTATCTCTCCAAGCAGGTAAAGAAAGCCTTTGACGAAGCCGGATTCCCGAATCCCGTGATCTCCGCATCCAATGACCTTGACGAGAATCTGATCGCTTCCCTGAAGGCGCAGGGCGCCACCATCAACAGCTGGGGCGTCGGAACCAATCTGATCACCTCCAAGGATACGCCCGCATTCGGCGGCGTTTATAAGCTTGCGGCGATCGAAGACAAGGAAACAGGAGAGATGATCCCGAAGATCAAGATCTCCGAAAACTCCGAGAAGGTGACCAATCCCGGAGATAAGGTGATCTACCGTATTTACAGTAAGGATACCGGCAAGATCGTTGCCGATCTGATCGCCCTGGCCGACGAAGTATATGATGTCAATGAAGAGCTGCTGCTCTTTGACCCGGTAGAGCCCTGGAAGAAGACACTGCTTCCCGCTGGTTCCTATACGATGAAGCAGCTGCTGATCCCCGTGTTTAAGGACGGGGAGTGCGTATATAAGGACCGGCCGACCGTCCGCCAGCTGCAGCAGATCTGCGCAAGTGACATGGCCACGCTCTGGGAGGAATCCAGACGTCTGGTGAACCCGCATGAGGTTCATGTTGACCTTTCCAGGCCGCTGTATGATCTGAAGCAGGAGCTTCTGGACAAATACCACCGCGTCTGATCTGAAGATGCCTGCCGCTGCTTCATACACAGAAGATACAATAATGCTTGAACACACCGGATTTTTTCGTTGCCCCGGTGTGTTCTTTATGTTATAATAACAGTTCGTTTGAGGTTGAAAGCATGCTTTCAGCCTGATTGTGTGTGTAAATTACAGGATGTTTTCGCTACGCCGAAGGCTCCATATAAGGAGGAAAAAGAATGGCGCTTTACAGCAAGGTCGATACCTCGATGAATTTCGTGGATCGCGAGAGAGAAGTTGAAAAGTTCTGGAAGGATCATGATATTTTCCAGAAGTCCATCACAGAACATGAGGGAGATCCGAGCTATGTCTTCTATGACGGCCCGCCGACTGCGAACGGCAAGCCGCATATCGGCCATGTGCTGACAAGGTGCATCAAGGATCTGATCCCGCGTTATCAGACCATGAAGGGCAAAATGGTTCCCCGTAAAGCGGGCTGGGACACACACGGTCTTCCGGTAGAGCTTGAAGTGGAGAAACAGATCGGCATCAACGGAAAGGATCAGATCGAAGCCTACGGCATTGCCCCCTTCGTTGAGCTGTGCAAGGAAAACGTTTGGAAGTATAAGGGCATGTGGGAGGACTTTTCCTTTACCGTCGGTTTCTGGGCGGACATGGAGCATCCCTATGTTACCTATTACGATGATTATATTGAGTCCGAATTCTGGGCATTAAAGGAGATCTGGAAGAAAGGCCTTCTTTATAAGGGCTTCAAGATCGTGCCTTACTGCCCGCGCTGCGGCACCCCGCTTTCTTCCCATGAGGTTGCTCAAGGGTATAAGGACATCAAGGAGCGCTCCGCCATTGTCCGTTTCAAGGCAAAGGGAGAGGATGCGTATTTCCTGGCATGGACCACAACACCGTGGACCCTGCCTTCCAATGTCGGCCTTTGCGTGAACCCCGATGAGACCTATGTAAAGGTGAAGGCCTCCGACGGCTACACCTACTATATGGCGGAGGCTCTCTGCGATAAGGTCCTCGGCGAGGGCTATGAGATCCTTGAGCGCATGCCCGGCCAGGCTCTGGAGTACAAGGAGTACGAGCCGAACTTCAAAAAGGCAGCCGAGATCGCCGAAAAGCAGCATAAGAAGGCACATTTTGTCCAGGTCGACAGCTATGTCACCATGACCGACGGTACCGGTATCGTTCATACCGCTCCCGCCTTCGGTGAAGACGATGCCCGTGTCGGCCGCAAGTATGACATGCCCTTTGTTCAGCTGGTTGACGGCAAGGGCAACATGACGGACGGCGAGGAATGGGACGGCATCTTCGTAAAGAAGGCAGATCCGATGGTCTTAAAGAATCTGGAAGAGCGCGGCCTGCTCTTCGACGCGCCTGTTTTCGAGCACAGCTATCCGCACTGCTGGCGCTGCAATACACCGCTTCTTTATTACGCAAGAGAGTCCTGGTACATTGCCATGAGCCAGGTCAAGGACGACCTGATCCGCAACAACAACACCATCAACTGGATCCCGGAGTCGATCGGCAAGGGCCGTTTCGGCGAATGGATCGCCAACGTTCAGGACTGGGCTCTCAGCAGAAACCGTTACTGGGGAACTCCGCTGCCTGTCTGGGAGTGCGAGTGCGG
>CAMNFX010000171.1 GCA_946537585.1 uncultured Lachnospiraceae bacterium | reverse complement strand
GAAATTTGCAAGTACACTCGCAAATTTTGTTCATTTGTCCCTTAGCTCATATTATGAATGCTGTGGATCGGGTGCTGACTAATTACGACCAAGTTTGCTTCGTATGGGATTGATCCGGGAGGGAAACATGAAAAAGAAGATCTACAGCTTGTGTACAAAAGCGGGCGTCGTCAGCGGTCTTGCCGTGCTGGGACTGTGCCTTGCACTTTCGGGCTGCGGCAATAAGAGCAGCGGCGTTGCCGGTGCCCAGACCGAAGCGGGTGATCAGGAAGCCGGAAGCAAAGCTGCGGAAGCCATCAATGATCTGATGAACCAGAGCAAAGCCGAGGACGAAGCTGCCGATGCGGCTGCCGAAACCGAAATAGAGAAAGCAGAGGATGAAACCACCGGTGTCGCGGAGGAAGCGGCAAAGGCATCGCAGGATGCAGCGGACGATAAGGACAGCTCTGCTGCAAAGGACGAGGAAGAAAGCGCGGATGCCGACAGCGAAGAAGAGCCATCCGGAAAAGGCACGGATACAGATACCGCCTACTACGGACCGCAGCCGGGAGAACTTGATCCCGCGATCGAGGGAGCCTACGGTTCAGGAAGGACTGTCGTATTTGCGGGAAGTGCATTCCTTCATCAGCCGGACGGCATTTACCTTCTGGCAGGGCACAGGGAGCCGGAGCTTCTGGTAAAACTGAAGGATCAGAACACGTCGGAGATCTGTACGGACGGATATATGCTGTACTACTGTGATGACGGCAAGGTGATGGCACTCGATCTAACGGCAAAGGGCTTAAAGCCTGAACAGATCTCTGACAATAGCTACAAGGTTCCGGATGGAAGCAGCGTGGTCGGCGCCGGACATTACCATGTCTATGTAGAAAGCTTCGGTACGGTCAGGGATGATATGTATGATCCGATGATGGAGCTTCCGCAGGTGACCGCCATGAATCTTAAGACCGGCATTCCGGAGGAGACCTATGAGGGTTATTACGGAGGCTGCCGCGGCGGCAATACCTTTATCAAGCAGGACAGCTATGACGTATCACCCGGACCATTAAAGATCTTTGACTTCCAGGGCGAAGTGATCGTGGATGAATCCAGTGCCTGGACTGTAAGAGACGATATGGGTCTTCTCTGGTACAGCGTAACAGGAGAAGAGTCAGGACGTTCCAATGCCGTTCTTTATAAACTGGACGTGGACGGCCCGGAGGAGGTCTTACACTGTGAACAGGAAAACGGCACCTACTACGGCATCTCCCCCAACGGCTTCCTTGCCAGCGTATACTTTGAACCGTCGGATCCGGAGGCTGCCATTTCCGGGGACCCGGTCACGTACATGGACCTTCGGACCCTGCAGCCGATCGAAAAGGACCTTAAGGTCCCGGGAGGCGATGTCGTTTACTGGTACGGAGGATATACGCGCGGAGGAAAGGACTATTACCTGGAGGCCAACCGCATTTTCCGAAAGGACGAGGACGGCCTTACGGACATTTTTGATATACCGGCGGATGTTTATGCCGGCGGGGTCTATCTGACGGAAGACCGCATCCTGCTCGAGGATATCGAGGGAAGCATCCTGATCTTTGATTACGATCAGGACAGCGGGCTGCATACGCTTCCGGTCATGTCACTCGTAAAAACAAAGCGTGATATCGGTACGGAAGGACTGATGGTCACCGACAGCCATACCGAATTCATGACAGACGGCCTTGGCGGATGGCTCAGCTTAAACTCTGCTCTCGACAAGTGGAATCAGGATGCGGCTTCGCGTGCCGAGAAGCTTGCAAATGAGGTTTATGAGCTCGCGGAGACGCAGGCAAAGGACGGCTTTTTCGATAACAATCCGGATCCAAAGCTGAAAGCCGGGATCCTCGGGTTTATTCAGCGGGCGGACACGAATGCATTTACCTTCATGGAGCATGAGCGGATCGATCCGGTGATAGGACCGAGGAACTACGAGATAAAGACAGGCTATAACTTTGATCCGAAGGACGGGCATGCGATCGCGCTGGATGAAGTGATCACGGATCTCAACAAGCTTGCGGAGCTTATGATCGAAGGCATTGAACGGATTTATCCGAACCATGTTGAGTGGTTCTCCGCCGCCGATTTCGTGGATGAGCTTTTATCTAGGCGGAGCCTGGTGAGCAGTCCGGAGTTTTCCTGGGTGCTCGGCTATGAGGGCGTGAGCTTCTATTATAATGGCAATGTCAATTTCCCCTTAAGCCGCGGGACGACCAAGTTTTATGTGAGCTTTTCGGAGCATCCTGAGCTGTTTGAAAAAAAGTGGATGCAGGTTCCGGAGTCCTATTCCTATGACATCATTATTGATGATTACTATGCTGAGGACTATCAGACAGAATCCGAACACGGCATTCAGACCGTTTTAGTGACGGCATCTCCTGCGGTGGATGCGGACGGCTATCCTCAGAATTATATGGACGGGCTGGACATCTGGGTCTCCGAGGGCCCGATCGGTTCGATGCGTACCGGTGAAAGCCGGACGGTGGAGATCTTCAGCGATACCGTTTCCGGGATGATCCTGCACAGGGGCAAAAAGAATTACCTGCTTGTGCAGTATAACGGAGATTCGATGGGACTCGAGGTCTTTGCAATCGATTCCGACCCGAAGTCTGTCTGTGAGATCGGACAGGGCGCGCTGCCGCAGTATTGCCCGGAAAATAATATGGATGCGTATAGCAGCTATGTTGCGCATACCTGGCTTTCAAACCCGGATTTCTTCACGGTGCTTTCACTGGATGAAGAAGATAACGCAAAGGGATTCCATATCCGCAACTTCTGCCGACTGAAGGACGGTGTGATCGAAAAATACTGAAAATTTTTAAAAACTATTGACATAGTAGGTAAATGGAGATAATATAGAGAAAATTCGTCAGGACCGGCAATCAACTTAAGCTTCGGGCAGAGGACATGAGTCATGTAAAGAAATCTGCAGATGGGCAGGCGGATGCCGGATAAGCAGAAAGCGGCGAAAGAAAGGAGACAATCAAGAGATGTCAGGCAGCAGACTGTATCAGATGTGTTGTTGTACCTGTACCTCCCGGGCATATCATATGGCCGGGGTGCAGCTGTGCCGATGTCTGCGCCCTGTATAATATCTGAGGATTGTCAGAGAAATATACCATAGCCATAGCACGGGAGCTTCTGTATTCAGAGGCTCCCGTTTTACTAT
>CAMNFX010000170.1 GCA_946537585.1 uncultured Lachnospiraceae bacterium | reverse complement strand
CCGGAGATCACTATTTCAGGAGGAAATGCTATGGTTGACAACAATATGATCTATTTTGCAAAAACCGGAGAGGGACTTTCCCAGAAGCTTTATCTGAACCCGCGTATGGCAAACCGCCACGGCTTTATCTGCGGTGCTACCGGTACCGGCAAGACCGTGACGCTGAAGGTGCTCGCGGAATCGTTTTCCAAAATGGGCGTCCCTGTATTTCTTTCCGATGTCAAGGGTGATCTGTCCGGCATGATCCGTGCGGGCGAGGACAGCGAGGGCATGCAGAAGCGCCTGGACCGCTTTGAGCTCCGTGACGATTTTGAGTATCAGAGCTTCCCGACGGTCTTCTATGATATTTACGGCAAGAAGGGCACCCCGCTTCGTACTACGATCTCGGAGATGGGCCCGAATCTGCTGGCGCAGTGTCTCGGCCTCAATGATACCCAGGCGGATGTTCTCTCCGTGATCTTCAAGATCGCGGACGATGATCAGCTCCTTCTGATCGATACAAAGGATCTGAAGGCAGCCCTCAGCTGGGTCAGCGACCATATTTCCGACTATGAGATGGAGTACGGCCACATCGCAAAGGCCACCATCACGACGATCATCCGTTCCATCGTGGCCCTCGAGGCAGAGGGCGGCGACCAGTTCTTCGGAGAGCCTGCGATCGATATCACGGATTTCTTTAACCGTGATTTAAACGGCAGAGGCTATATCAACATTCTCGACAGCGAGACGCTGATCAACAAGCCCCGTCTGTATACGGCGTTTATGCTGTATCTGCTTTCCGAGCTCTTCGAGGTCCTGCCGGAAGTCGGCGATCCCGAGAAGCCCAAGATGATCTTCTTCTTTGATGAGGCACATCTTCTTTTCAACAGCGCTTCTCCGGTGCTGATGCAGAAGATCGAGCAGGTCGTAAAGCTGATCCGTTCCAAGGGTGTCGGCGTATACTTTGTCACCCAGTCTCCGGGAGATATCCCGAATGCTGTGATGGCACAGCTTTCCAACAAGATCGAGCATGCGCTGCGTGCCTATACTCCGCAGGAAAGAAAAGCCTTAAGAGCTGCAGCTGATGCGTTCCGTGAGAACCCCGAGTTTGATACGATCGAGCTTTTACAGCAGCTCGGTGTCGGCGAGGCGGTCGTCTCCATGCTTGATAACGGCGGCATCCCGATGGTGGCAGAGCATGCGTACATCCTTCCGCCTGAAAGCTATATGGGCATCATCACTGATGATGAGCGTGAGCAGGCGATCAAGGCCAGCAACCTGAACGAGAAATACGGCGAGATGGTTGATCCCGATTCCGCATACGAGGTGATCCTCCGCAGAAAGAAGCAGCTCGATGACGATGCTCTTGCCGAGGCTGCCAGGATCCAGGACGAAAAGGACAGGGAAAAGGCAGAAAAGGAAGCGCAGAAGCAGGCCGAAAAGGAAGCAAAGGAAGCCGCAAAGCAGGCGGAAAAGGAAGCGAAGGAAGCTGAAAAGGCTGCAAAGGCTGCCGAGAAGGAAGAACAGAAAAAGAAGGATGCTGTCAGCGGCGGCGTGAAGCAGGTCCTTTCTTCGGGTGCCGGCACGGTCGGACGTGAGGTCGGCAAGGCCGTCGGCTCCACCTTCGGCGGTACCTTCGGAAAGAAGATCGGAAGCAACATGGGCGCACAGCTTGGCCGGAGCATTCTCGGAACGCTGTTCAAGCTCTTTAAGTAATCAATACACCTGTGCCGGGCTGAAGGATATGCCGTTTAGCCCGGCTTTTTTCGTTAGTGTTCGCCGCGGCCTGGGGGAGTTCGGTTTGCAGCGGGAATCTAGACGGCAAGCGCCGGACGAAATCAGAAGAATGCGGAGCATTATATCCATACTATGATCAGAAACCTGCCTGAAGAATATTTAAAACGCATGAAGGCTTCGTTATCGGAGGATTACGAAGCTTTTTTAAGCTGCTATGAAAGACCGGCAGAGAAGGCTCTCAGGTTTCGTCCCGGCAGAGTCCGTGAGGAGACAAGAGAAAAACTGATCCGGGAATGGAAGCTGGAAGCGGTGCCCTGGTGTTCGGACGGATATTATTATTCGGAGGATATAGTCCGGCCGGGGCTGTCACCTTATCATGATGCCGGATTGTTTTACATCCAGGAGCCAAGTGCCATGATCACGGCTGCATCTGCGGATATCCTTCCCATACATCTGGTCCTGGATCTTTGTGCCGCTCCCGGCGGAAAGTCCACCCAGGCTGCCGCTGCTGCGGGACTTCTTGTTTCCAATGAACCCATACCGGCGCGTGCCAGGATCTTAAGCTCCAATATCGAACGCATGGGCTTTGTGAACACGGTCGTGACCAGTGCCTGGCCGGATGAGCTTGCCGGGATCCTTCCGGAAGTATTCGACCGGATCATCGTCGATGCGCCCTGCTCCGGAGAGGGTATGATGCGAAAGGACGAAACTGCTGTTGAGGAGTGGAGTGAGGCGAACGTAAGGCAGTGCGTCGCAAGGCAGGAGGAGATCCTCGAGGCGGCATCCGTCATGCTGCGTCCGGGAGGAAAGATCATCTATTCCACCTGTACCTTTGAATATGATGAGAATGAAGGGCAGATCAGGTCATTTCTTATGCGTCACCCTGAGTATACTCTTTTGGGTCAGCACACGCTGTATCCTCATCAGGTCCGGGGAGAGGGCCATTTCTGCGCCGTTTTGCAAAAAGAAGGGATTTCCTGCCCCGGCATTCAAGGACTTTCGGAGATCGTCAGGAAAGCAAAAGGTAAAAAGGGGCGCTCTTTATCGGACGGAAGCCTTAAGCCGGAGGATCTGGGAGCATTTTTAAAGAAGCAGAAGATCCACGTCTTAAGGGCCGGCCTGGAAAAGGGCGAGACAAAAGAGGACAGGAAGGGAAGAAACTACTACACGCCTACTCATGCGGAGGCGATGGCGAAAAGCTATGAGTCCGATCCGGGTGCAAAGCTGAATATTACGGATCCGGATCTTTGCCTTCGGTATCTTAAGGGAGAGTCGCTTCAGCTTGAGGATGCGGATCCTGCCTTTGGAGCTGCTGAAGAAAAAAACGGGAGCAGGGGCTTAGGCTATGTGCTTTCCGGACCCGAGGGGTGGCTTACGGTTTATTATGACGGCTATCCGCTCGGGCTTGGCAAAAGGACCGGCAATACAATAAAGAATCACTATCCGAAGGGACTGAGGCGGCTTTCTTAAGCCGC
>CAMNFX010000169.1 GCA_946537585.1 uncultured Lachnospiraceae bacterium | reverse complement strand
CGGCCCGCAGCGACGATTTTTGCTTCTCTGATTAAGAGTTATGAGCAAAAATCGGAGCGGGAGGGGAACCGTAGAAGGGGATTTATGTACGTTACTGTCTTAATGCGGCAGCTCCTTTGCTGCTTTGCCCTTATCTGTGATACAGCAGCCAGTAATCCATAAATACGCGGATCAGATGCGGCTCATCCGTGTGCATGATCAGGAAGGGAGCAGCAGTATGTACGACGGCAACGCCTTTCTTTTCGTCTACATAGAGTCTGATATCCTTCGGAAGATTATCCGCGAGCTGGAAACGGAATGCATACGTACGAAGATCTGACGGAACCTCGGAGAGGGACTTCAGCGGGGTGACACTGGCAAGCGGCCGGCACAGATCCAGAAAATCCCTGAACTCCTGTTCGTAAGCTGAAACGGCAGCAGGGTGTCTGACCAGGATGCTCGGAACACGTTCCGTATGCTGGCCGATCGTGTTGGATACAAGAGCCAGGTTCTTTTCGGGACAGATAAAGAAGGTCCTGCGGAGAATGCCGTCCCGCAGGTGCGGGCAGTACCACGGTTCTACTTTGCCTGTGAGGTACAGCGGCATCCAGCGCTCGATGGCACTGAGCATGTCGCTTAAGTTTCTGTAGATCGTATGAATGATGATGATCTTTCCGCCCTGATTCAGAAAATGCGCCAGCAGGGAAGACCATCTGGATGAGTAATACTTGCTCTCACTGAGCCAGTCCATGTTTTCATCCGTATGCATCAGAAGAGTTGAGGGACCTCCTGCGTTTACAAGCTCTTCGAGCAGTCTGAAGACGGCATCCCGCTTTCCTTCAAGGCCGTAGAAGAAATCGACCTCGGCGGGCTCGCCTGCTCCGGGAATGAAGCCGGCCATCAGATCTGCGGCAGTGGGCTCCCCATAGGCTGCAGCGGGGTCCAGTGTGTCGGTTTTGGACATCCGCTCAAGAAAACGGGTGATCGTGTCGTTGTAGGAAGGACTGTCATCATTGAACCAGGCGCCGATCACGATCCTGGCGACATCCAGGTCTTCAGGCCATTCCTTTCCGTCAAGAATTGCGACGGACAGGCTCTTTTTCTGATAGTCTTCCGTGACGCGCCGTGCAAAAAAACGTGCAGCGGGCTCGACAAAGGGATGATGGTTAGGCAGTCCGCGTTTGCCTGATCTCATCCTGCTGACATAGGAGGGATCAAAATTCAGCGCTTTTGCAAGATCCGAATTTTTGGTGTTGGTCAGTTTCATGATGTAGTCCAGTTTATCAGCGAGCATGTGGTAGCCTCCCTTCGAGGGTCGTTTAGAAATGACCCGGTTTATTCAATGAAACATCGACCCGGTCTTATTGAAATTGCGTTGCTGAAATGGTTTGCCTTTTACCGTTTGAAAAAGAGATTATTTACAACAAGGATGATTCTGATGGAGAACAAAACAAATATGCAGCTGTGATGCTTATGTGTTTAAGTTGCAGCCAGAAAAAGCCTGCAGAAAAACTGTTAAAGGAAATGTGAAAGACGTGCCGGAAATACTCTGCTTTTGTTGGCTTTATTATACATTATGTAATCTGTTGAAACTGTGAATTTTCTGTAAAAACAGAGAAAGAACAATAAGAACAAAATACTGTAAACAGGAACCGTAAAAAAAGAAAGAAGCAGGCTCAAATACAATGCGGCGATGCCTTTCGCGGGCCGGATCCGCCCGTATGGCAGGACAAAGAAGGCAAAAAATGCCAAGTTTTACTGTATTGCAGCCCTGAGATATGATAAGATAATAAACAGCTGCAAGCTGTATATTATTTAACACTGTGCCGGATTGAGGGCTGCCGTACTGCGGCAGCAGTTCCGGTAAGTGACGGAGGGATCAATATGAAACTAATGCACACAAAGCTTCCGGACTTCATGAAGAAGATGTATGTGGCGGCGACTAGCAAGTATCCGGAAAAAACGATCAGCATCCGCGGTCTGGAGAGCCTGCACAACGCAAAGATGCAGTCGCTTCGTACCGGCCGGATCGAAAAGGTCGTAGAGGAAATGGCTGACAGGGAAGACGTCGCATCGATCGATTTCGTGGTCCTGCCGCGCGTACCTGAGACCATGCACACCGTAGCGGTCAAGGGCCTTGACGAAAACGGCAAGGTGGTGAAGGTCGTGCTGGAAGTGATCAACATCCTGCATCCTACAGAGGAAGTGGAATTCGGCGACTGCACGGATATCGAAGACCACAGACCGCCCATCGGACTGCACTAGGCAGAGGGCCCGCATTCATCTTCTAAATTTATAATAGCGAGGAAGCGATATATGAAATATTTAATGTTTCCGGAAGGAAAGATAGACGGCAAAATGATCCCGGTCAATGTCATTTTCCTGAACGTAAAGGACATTGAAGCGGCCGGCATGACGCAGGACGAGGCGATCCATGAGGTGGCAAAGCGCCATATGGAGCCCACGGCGATCAACGTATTTGATATGGATGCCTGCACGACCAGCAGCGATGGCATCTGCATAGAGGGAGCGATCGTCCGCATGGGCGCTTCCGACAGAGGCAGAGTGAACCCGGACTTCGGCATCCTGCCCATGTACGAGTTTACATATGATGAGAAAATGCTTGAGACCGAGCGGCATCTGATCCAGTGGAAGAAGCTCTTCCCGGAGAGAAAGCTGTTCCGCGGCCCGGATCCATCCAAAAAGATCATTCCGATCCATAACGTGGTCATCAGCGGCCGCGCCTCCAATAACAACTCTGCGACCGAGATGATGAACATCGTCACCATGGACGAGGTCCTCTACCCGATCGTCGGTCAGCTCGAGAGCCAGCGCGGCGGAGACCTGCTGGTCGGCTGGACCGGAGAGACCATGTCCGTCGGTATCGGCATGACCGTAGCCGAGCAGTTCGGCCGTGTCTTCCCGCACCCGCAGTTCAAGGCAGGAGAGACCGCACACAACTCCGGCGCCTATGCCAAGACACTGAAGCAGTGGATCCCCTGCATCGTAGCCGACAAGAAGGTCATGGCAAAGTACATCATCCGTGCGTTCGACTGCGGCTGCGTGCCCGGAAGAGACATCGGATGCTCTCCGCTTAACCTCTGCACCGCATGGGCACTGGGCGCCGAGATCGATTTTGATAATATCAGGGAATCCGCCTGGGCCGAGCTCAACTCCGTCGGCATCACCAGAGAAGCCCTGGAGAAGCCGCT
>CAMNFX010000168.1 GCA_946537585.1 uncultured Lachnospiraceae bacterium | reverse complement strand
TCAGTCTGGACCTTGAACTCATCGAGTTCGATTCGAGGGCAAAAAAAATCAGCCTCATCGGCTGATTTTATGACGCCATCGAGAATCGAACTCGAGTTACCACCGTGAAAGGGTGGTGTCTTAACCTCTTGACCATGGCGCCTTACGCCCCAACCAGGACTTGAACCTGGGACCCCCTGATTAACAGTCAGATGCTCTAACCAACTGAGCTATTGAGGCAATGAGACCTGACGAGCAAAGATCGTAGATCAATGCGAGTCCTGGTCGAATGCCCTCAGCGCCGCTTAACGAGCAAAGACCGAAGGTCAAAGCGAGTTTAGCAGAGCCTGAGGCGATGTGCTTTTCACAAGCTTTATTATTGTAAGGGATAAAGCAGACGATGTCAAGCTGAAAATCAGCTGTTTTGCCACTGTTTTGCTGTAATTCAACAGGTCTCTTTCAGAGTAGCCCTGTCCTGTTCGTTCTTTTCTGCCTGCTGCCTGAGCAGCCGCCTGTAGATCACGATAAATCCGACGCACTGGAGAACAGCGGAAACAGCAAAGGAAAACGGATATACGGCAAACAGCACATCAAAGGTCCTGTGGGCGGCAAAGATCGTCCAGATATAGATGACCCTGGCGAGGCAGACGCCGATCAGGGCATTGACCATGGCAACAAAGGAATATCCGAAGCCCTTGATGCCTCCGGAAAAGGCATCCTGGATACCGCTCAGAAAATAAAGCGAATTAATGATCCAAAGCTTGCGGAGCGCATACTGCAGGACCTCCTCGTCATTTGTATAGATCCTGAAGACCCATGGGCCAAGCCCTATGGACACGTAGCCGATAATCAGCCCGAATAAAACGGCGAGGCTGACGCTTACAAGCATGATCTTCCTGACACGGCGGAGGTTTCCGGCGCCGTAGTTCTGCCCGACAAAGCTCAAGTTGGCGTACTGGAAGGAGTTCATGGAAAGATAGGTGATGTTTTCCACATTGGAAGACGCCGTGCTTGCAGCCATGACCGAGGAACCGAAGCTGTTGACCGAAGACTGGATCGTAAGGTTCGCGATGGAAAACATGATATTCTGCAGGCCAGCAGGGATCCCTACTTTCAGGATCTTTAAGAGTATTTCCCGGTGAATGCCCGGCTTCCTCAGGGAAAGACCGCTGTCAGGGACCATGCTCTTAAGCTGCCGGAGAGTCAGGGCCGCGGAGATACACTGCGACAGTACGGTCGCAAGACCCACGCCAAGCGTATCCAGGTGAAAAGCAACGACAAAGATCACATTCAGGATGACATTGATCAGGCCCGAGATCATCAGATAGTACATCGGATGCTTTGTATCGCCGAATGCCCTCAGCTGAGAAGCCGCAAAATTATAGAGCAGCATGACCGGCAGTCCGCATACATAGGCCCTTAAGTAGATCTCTGATTTGTCGATCACATCCGGCGGGGAACCGAGCAGTTCCAGGATCGGCCGTGTGACGATCTGCCCGAAAACAAGCATTCCAAACCCGGCAGCAAGGCTGAAAGTGACTGCAGTGCGGATGGAATCATTCACACTTTTGGTATTGCCCTCTCCGATATACTGGGCAGTAATGACGTTGGCTCCGACAGAAATGCCGATAAACAGATTGGTAAGCAGGAAGATAATGTTGGTTGTCGAGCCCACCGCTGCCAGGGATTCCTTTCCGACAAAGCGTCCCACGACGATCATATCCGCAGCATTGAATACCAGCTGCAGGATGTTGGTCAGCATCAGAGGGACCGCAAAGGCCAGCATTCCGATCCACAGATTGCCGTGCAGCATATCTATCTCATCTTTTCGCATGAGTAATTACAAGCTCCTGAAGTCCTATGTAGGTTTGTTGCGCTAATACACTATAGCAGAAAACTGCCGGATGTGGTATAACGACTTTGTAGCTGTAAAACCATATGTTTCCAAAAATATCCGGGAGTTTTTCATGGACAGTAAGCCAAATACTGCAGAAAAGATCGGTCTTGTCATGGAGGGCGGTTCCATGCGCGGGATGTTTACCTGCGGCGTGATCGATGTATTCATGGAACACGGCCTTACCTTTGACGGAGCCGTCGGCGTTTCAGCCGGCGCCACCTTCGGCTGCAATATCAAATCCAGGCAGATCGGCCGGGCGCTCCGCTACAACAAGCGCTTCTGCAATGATCCCCGCTACGCAGGCTTTCGTTCACTTTTCACCACGGGAGACCTGTTTAATGTGGATTTCTGTTATCGGACACTGCCCTTTAAGCTTGATATCTGGGACAGTGATACCTTTGCAGCCAATCCCATGGAGTTCTATGTAGCCGCCTCCGATGTAGAGACCGGGCATCCGGTCTATTACCGATGCGGCAAAGGCTTAGAGGAAGATATCGAGTGGTTCCGGGCATCCGCCTCCATGCCGCTTCTGTCCCATATTGTAGAGATCAATGACCGCCTGCTTCTTGACGGCGGGATCACCGATTCGATCCCGCTGAAATTCATGGAACGGATCGGATATACCAGAAATGTCGTGATCCTGACCCAGCCGGAGGACTACGTCAAAAAGAAGAACCCGCTCATGCCCCTCGCACGGCTGGAATACGGCCGCTATCCGAACTTTGTCCGGGCTATGGCAAACCGGCACATCCGCTATAACGACACTCTGCGTTATATCGAAGAAAGAGAAGCTGCCGGAGATGTTATTGTGGTCCGTCCGCCCGAAGACCTGGATATCGGCAAGATGGAACGGGATCCCGATGAACTCGAACGGGTCTATCAGGTCGGCCGGGATACCGCCGGATCCCTGGTCGGGCGCATGATCTCGGAGGGCTTTTGCAGAAAATACACAGAGCCTTCGGCCTGAGCATACGGATCCTTCCTGCCGGTAAACCGCAGCACCCCAGTTTTAGCGTGCCTTTTCAAACGGCACAGATTCTCAGGAGCGTACCATATGCCTGTCAGTCTGATTCCTTCGTTTCTCTTTTTTGCCTTTACCAGCGGCATCACACCCGGCCCCGCCAACCTCTGCAGTCTTTCCGCGGCCTTAAACTACGGCCGTGACCGGGCATTGAAACAGTGGAGGGGTCTGTTTGCGGGATTCTGGGTCGTCGCCCTCGCAAGCGCTGTGGTAAGCTATTTCCTCGGAAATGCCCTTGGCACCTACGTCCGCTACATGTCCTATGTGGGCGCCGCCTACCTCCTCTGGCTGGCCTGGCACATCTGGCGCAGCTCCGATTCGGGAGAGGCGGACGCTGCGAGAAACTGCAATTTCTGGACCGGCTTTCTGGTCAACCTGACCAATGTCAAGGTCATCCT
>CAMNFX010000167.1 GCA_946537585.1 uncultured Lachnospiraceae bacterium | reverse complement strand
CCGATGCCGGGGCCGATCTCCAGCACGGTATCTTCTTTTGTGATGTCCGCACCCTCAATGATCCTGGAAAGCACCTTCGGATCGATCAGGAAGTTCTGTCCGTAGCGTTTTTTCGCGCTGATGCCGTGTTCCTTCAGAAACTGTATGGTATTGCGGGGAATGATGAGATCTTTCATATCAGTATATTTCCTTATCAGAAACGGCCGGTAAGCCGCAGCTTAAAAAGATGAACGGCACACCCTTAAGCAGATGTCAAAGAGGCCTGACGCAGGTCTGTAAATCAGAAAGCACCGGGGCGATCTGTGGCACATAGGAGTGTCTGCTTAGTGCTGCTGTGTTCCCACCCTGACACGGTTCGCAGATTCCTATCGCACAGGACCCCGGCGCGATAAACAGTATATTATGATTTTGAACGGCTGTCAATCATCTGCCGCACCGGACATAACGCTGAAAAATCAGTTATCGCCGGCTTCATACTCTGTCAGCGTGAAGGTAAAGCTCTTACGTGCCTTCTCATCTGCTTCCAGATACTCGTCATATGTGGTCATCTTGTCGATCAGCTTGCCGTCACGGATCTCCATGATGCGGTTTGCCGTTGTCTGTACGACCTGATGGTCACGGCAGGAGAAAAGGATCACGCCCGGGAATTTGATCAGAGCGTTGTTGACAGAGGAAATGGACTCCATGTCCAGGTGGTCCGTCGGCTCATCAAGGATCAGGACATTGGCTCCGGTGATCATCATCTTGGAAAGAAGGCAGCGCACTCTCTCGCCTCCGGAAAGGACATTTAAGTGCTTCAGTCCGTCGTCGCCCTGGAAGAGCATACGGCCTAAGAATCCGCGGACATAGGTCACATCCTTTTCCGGGCTGAACTGCATCAGCCACTCATAGATGGAGTCCTCGGAATCAAACTCCTTTGTGGAATCCTTCGGGAAATACGCCTGGCTTGTCGTGAGACCCCATTTATAGTCTCCCTCATCGGGCTTGATCTCGCCCATCAGGATCCGGAAGAGCGTCGTCTTCGCCAGCTCATTGGGACCGACAAATGCGACCTTGTCCTCTCTGCCGATGATAAAATTCAGGTCATCCAGGACCTTGACCCCGTCGATGGTCTTGGACAGATGCTTAACGGTCAGGACCTCGTTGCCGATCTCACGGTTGGGCTTGAAATCCACATAGGGATACTTCCGGCTGGAAGGCTTGATCTCTACCATCTCGATCTTTTCGAGCGCCTTCTTACGGGAGGTTGCCTGCTTGGACTTGGAAGCATTGGCGGAGAAACGGGCAATGAACTCTTTCAGTTCCTTGATCTGCTCCTCCTTCTTGCGGTTGGCTTCCTTCATCTGACGGATCATCAGCTGGCTGGCCTCGACCCAGAAATCATAGTTTCCGGCATAAAGCTGGATCTTGCCGTAGTCGATGTCCGCGATGGAGGTGCAGACCTTGTTCAGGAAATAACGGTCATGGGAGACCGTGATCACAGTGTTGTCAAAGTTGATCAGGAATTCCTCGAGCCAGGAAATGGCGTCTAAATCCATGTTGTTGGTCGGCTCATCCAGAAGCAGAATATCCGGATTGCCGAACAGCGCCTTGGCAAGAAGGATCTTGACCTTTAAAGGACCCGGCAGGTCCTTCATCATCTGATAATGATACTCGCTTTCGACGCCGAGGCCTTCGAGCAGTGTCTGTGCGTCAGACTCCGCGTCCCAGCCGTTCATCTCGGCAAATTCCGCCTCGAGCTCCGCCGCCTTGATCCCGTCTTCATCCGAGAAGTCTTCCTTCATATAGATGGCTTCCTTTTCCTTCATGATCTGGTACAGGCGGGGATTGCCCATGATCACGGTGTCAAGTACCGTGTAGGCATCATACTTGAAGTGGTCCTGCTCAAGGAAGGAAAGACGCTGTCCCTTGGTGATGATGACCTCGCCGGAGGTGGGCTCGAGCTGCCCGGAAAGGATCTTAAGCAGTGTGGACTTGCCGGCGCCGTTGGCACCGATCACGCCGTAGCACTGTCCCTCGAGAAACTTGATATTCACATCTTCGAACAGAGCTTTTTTTCCGACTCTGAATGTCAGATTTGATGTAGCGATCATTTGACTTCCCCTTCGTATTTTATAATGATGGTTAATTCGCTTAACAGTTTTCAGTCAACTGCATCATAGCATGATTTTTGCCGTATGTTCACCGGGTTCTCCCAAAAGAACAAACAAAACACCGCTGCCTTAAAAAGAATGCATCCTATGCTGCCGGCAGGATCACAGCGGGATCCGGTAGACCCGGTGGGCGTTTGCCCAGGTCGCTTCTTCGATCTCCTCAGGAGTCCTCCCGCAAAGCTCCGCGATCTTGTCACGGACCGCCGGAAGATACAGCGAGGAATTTCGTACGAAGTCAGTCCCATGGGAAGAATCGCGGTACGGCAGGGGCGTCAGATACGGGCAGTCCGTTTCCAGCACGACCCGCTCAAGCGGAATACCCTGCAGAGCCTTTGTGACCTTCTTCTGACCCTCATAGGTCACCACGCCGCCAAAGCCGATATAATAGCCCATTTCCACATATTCCAGGGCCTGCTCCCTGCTGTAGGAATAGCAGTGAATGATCGCATCCTTAAGCCCCCTGTCATGCGCTTTCTTCATCATATCCATAGTGTCGGCAGCAGCATTTCTGGAATGAATGACCACCGGCTTGTCCATCTCGACCGCGAGATCAAGCTGCCGCTCAAACCAGTACTGCTGCAGCTCTTTGGACGGTTTATTCTCATAACGGTCAAACCCGTGATAATCCAGACCGATCTCGCCGATCGCGACCGCCTTCGGATGCTTTGCCATCTCACGGATCGCCGAAAACTTCACTTCATCAAGCTCCGCGACCTCATCGGGATGGATGCCGACAGCCGCATATACATAAGGATACTTCTTTGCAAGCGCAAGACTGTCGCAGGCTCCCTTAAACGTTGCGCCGATGTTGCAGATCCTGCCGATGCCGCCGGCAGGAAGGCTCTCGATCAGCTCCTCCCGGTCACAGTCAAAAGCTTCATCATCATAATGCGTGTGTGTGTCGAAAATCATGGCCTTGTACTTAACTGTGCAGCGTATCGGTGGATTTGGCGAAAAGACTGCGTGCAGGCTTTTCGATAAATCCGCTGATATAGTCTGCGGAGCAGACGGACGCTCCATGAGCAAGAAGGCCGTAAGGCCGGATTGCGAATGGAGTGTCCCGCTGCACAGTTTCCTTTTTTGTATTTATTCACGGTCTGCGGAGCAGACGGACGCTCCATGAGCAAGAAGGCCGTAAGGCCGGATTGCG
>CAMNFX010000166.1 GCA_946537585.1 uncultured Lachnospiraceae bacterium | reverse complement strand
GAAGCCGATCGGTGCGTAGTAGGTGATGATCTTGACGGTCTTCATGATGCAGTTGGAAAGATCATCAAGGATCTTCGCGGTCATGGTCTCCGGGCCGCCCGCCATCTGTACGCCAAAGCCGAAAATGATCGCGGCGATGATCAGCGGAAGCATTGCCCTGCGGCTTAAGAGCTCGTTGAAGTCCGGCTTGGTGAAGAAGTTCACGATCAGGTCGCCGGTGCTTGCGACAGTGGTGTCCTCGGTCTCCGTGACCATGACATCAATGCTGAAATCCGCAGGCACGATATTGATCACGCGGACGATCACATACATGATCACGGCAGCGATGGCAGCGGTGACGAGGAAGCTTATGATCGTTGTGACCATCAGCTTTCCGGCACGGCCCGCCGTCTTCATGTTGGCGATCGCCGAGGAGATGGATACGAATACCATCGGCACGACAACGCAGAACATCATGTTGATGAAGAGGTTGCCTAAGGGCGCGAGCACGGTAGCTCCCGGCCAGTTGAGGCCCAGGATCGTACCTGCCACAATGGCAATGAGCATGCAGATGATAAACCAGTAGTTACTTAAAAAAGATCCTTTCTTCATGTTTTCCCTTTGTCCATGCATCAGAAAAAGCCGATATCTGCATATCGGCTGTTAAATACTCCCAAAAGAGATAATGATCATGGACTTTTTGTCCTTTCCACGCGTCTCCCGACGAGTATGCTCCACGTCTCCCGACGCGCATGATCAGTGGTTATATTGGCACCTGTTCACAGGTACGTTTGTTTTTTACCATAAACGACGGCCGGGTGCAAGTGCCCGGCCGCTGATGTAAGGGAATCGTAAGATGTAAAGTCGGAAAAAAGTCTGATCAATCCCGCGAAGCCTTATGCCATGGACTCGGCGATCACTCTCTTCATCGCGCTGATCATATGATCATATTCCAGACCTACTGTAACAGAATCGAATCCGCGCGCAAAGTAGGCGCGGGCACCCTCCGTGTTGGTCGCGAACATGATACAGAACTTTCCGGCGTCATGCACCGCCTTCAGGATCCGGTCAAGCGCCTGCTGAAACTCCGGCCTGTCAAACTGTCCGGGCATTTCCAGGGCACAGGACAGATCGAAGGGACCGACGAAAATGCCGGAAACGCCCTCCAGGGCACAGACCTCCTCGATATGTTCCAGACAGCCTGCCGTCTCACACTGGGGAATGATCATTGTTGCGGCGTTCATATCCCGGAAGTAACCTTCTAATGGCTGCTGCGCTATCTCATCCGAGCCGTAGGTGCTCGAACGGGTAAAGCATACGCCCCGGTTTCCAAGCGGATAGAACTTGGCATAATCGATCACCTGGCGGACCTCGTCAACCGTATGTACCTGCGGCACGATCAGACCGCGGGCACCGATATCCATCATTTTCAGGATCGCCGGACGGCTGCAGTCCTTCACACGGACGAGACAGGTCGTTCCGCCTAATTCCGCGCCGCGCATGATCTCCAGCACACCTTCCGCCTCATAGGGGCCATGCTCGGTATCAATGATAATGTAATCGATCCCCGAGCTGGCGACCGCCTCGGCGATCGATGCGTTGCCGGCACCGAAGAAGGTACCGACCGTCTTCTCTCCCTTTTTTACCTTTTCAAGCAAATCGTTTTTAAACACAGCAACCTCCTGATATGAAATCAAAGTCCAGTGCGGTTTATTCAGTACAGCCGGGCATCTAAGAAGATCAGGCCTTCTCCGGCTCCGGATACTCCTCGCCGAAGGTCTCGACGGTCACCTTCTCCATGATCTGGTCCTCACGCGGTCTGTCGGAGAAGTCCGTGGACTGATCCGCGATACGGTCGACCGCATCCATGCCCTCGATCACCATGCCGAAGGCTGCATACTGCCCGTCAAGATGCGGCGCATCCTGATGCATGATGAAGAACTGGCTTCCTGCGGAGTCAGGGCTCATGGCTCTTGCCATGGAGATCACGCCTCTGGTGTGCTTCAGATCATTGGTGAAGCCATTGGCCGCAAACTCGCCCCTGATCTGATAACCGGGTCCGCCGGTCCCTCTGCCGTAAGGGCAGCCGCCCTGGATCATAAATCCCGGAATGACCCTGTGGAAGATCAGGCCGTCATAAAAGCCCTTCTTTACAAGGCTGATAAAGTTGTTGACCGTATTGGGCGCAACGTGGGGATAGAGCTCGATCCTGATCTCGTCGAGATTCTCCATGGTGATGGTTACAATAGGATTCTGCATATATTTTTCTCCTTTGAATATGTTTCTATAACTTACGCCTTGCGGTTTCGTAAGGGTTCCCCTGCGAGGTAAGCCTTCAGGTTGCTTAATCCGATCGCAGCAACCTTTCGCAGCGTATCGTCGAGGTGATCGCCGCCTGCCACATGCGGGGTAATAAACGCCTTCTTTTCACTCCAGAGGACGTGGTCCGCGGGCATGGGCTCGGACTCTGTCGTATCGATGCCGGCGCCCCAGAGATGCCCCTCGGAAAGGACTCTTGCAAGATCCTCATTATTGCAGATGGATCCTCTGCCGCCGTTTAAGAAGATAGCTTCCTTCTTCATGCTCATCAGACGGTCATAGTCAAAATAGCGGACCATGGAATCGATGTGCGGAAGCAGCGAGCAGACCACGTCGACCTTTTTGATCAGCTCATCAAGCTCATCCATGCCGTGCATCTCGTCAATGCCGGGAGCGGCCTTGGAGGGATCCTGCCGTACGCCGATGGTGTGCGCGCCGAAAGCCTTGCAGTAGAGCGCAAACTGTGAGCCGAGGTCGCCGGTGCCCATGATCAGGATATCCATCCCCTTCGGGGAAAGAACCGGACCCACATCGTCCCACTTGTGCTCTGCCTGCAGATCACGGTAAATGTGCATGTTCTTCATGATGGCAAGCATCATCCCGAACATATGCTCCGCCACTGCCATGCCGTAAGCACCGGTCGCGCTCGTAAGGATGGTACCTTCCTTCAAAACGCCGGGAGCAAGGTAGTTGTCCACGCCGGAGCTCTGTGCCTGCAGCCATTTCAGCTGCTTTGCTTTCGGCACCAGACCCGGATCGATATAGCCCATCAGCACATCCGCGTCCTTTACCAGTTCCTCATCAAGCGGAATGATGTTCTTATATCCTATGCCGCTGTCCTTCGTGAAAATGATCTCATTCTCCCCGGCAGCCTTGCGGAATTCCTCCTTCTCGGCTTCCGTCAGACGCAGCATGCAGACGATCTTCTGTTTCATGGAAAACCTCCGTAAATTCTTCAGGGTACCGGCTGTAAATGGCATTCCATAATGCAGTGCATGGAATATACATAATAT
>CAMNFX010000165.1 GCA_946537585.1 uncultured Lachnospiraceae bacterium | reverse complement strand
CTCTTGACTGCCGGGAAAATGATGGTAAGATAGTGATACTCTTAACAATCATCCGGCGACCGCTCCAATGCCGGTTCTGAAAGAAATATAAAATCTTACCAATGAGGTGATCAGCAGATGAAACTACTTGAAGAACGTATCAGACAGGACGGCATCGTGATCGGCGACGATATTCTGAAGGTGGACCGGTTTTTAAATCATCAGATG
The DNA here is from genome assembly GCA_946537585.1 of uncultured Lachnospiraceae bacterium. Classification (GTDB taxonomy): domain Bacteria; phylum Bacillota; class Clostridia; order Lachnospirales; family Lachnospiraceae; genus Avilachnospira. The sequence continues at coordinate 3,160 of CAMNFX010000165.1, read as the reverse complement.
GACCCGTCCCTGTTTCAGGCAATGGCCGAGGAATGGAAGCGCCAGTTTGCGGGGGATCATGTCAATAAGATCCTGACGATCGAGGCCTCCGGCATCGGCATCGCCTGCATTGTCGGACTGGTATTCGGCTGTCCTGTTGTCTTTGCAAAAAAGAGCAAAACACGCAACACGCCGGAAGACTGCTACATGGCTACCGTACGTTCCTTCACCAGAGGCATCATCTCGGACGTGACCGTATCCAAGAATTATCTCGGGACTTCCGACAGAGTTCTGATCATTGACGATTTCATGGCGACCGGAGAGGCTGCAAACGGCCTCATCAGCCTGATACATCAGGCAAATGCGCATCTTTGCGGTGTCGGGATCGCCATTGAAAAAGCCTTCCAGCCGGGCGGTGATCTGCTCAGGTCAGAAGGCATCAAGGTCGTATCCCTCGCACGCATCAGCAAGATGAGTGAAGAAGAGGGGATCTCCTTTATAGATTGATCAAATCGGCATTTTATATGATTTTCCGGGCGGCTTCAGGCCGCCTTTTTTATCTTTGAAAAAGCTATCAAGCTCAGTGCTTCCGATCAGTCTAATGTGCGACATTTACCGTTTTCTGCACAGCCCGTCAAGAAAATGCGGCAGCATTTTCTCCGAATACTGACAGATAGAATAGTTGCCGTCCGATATGCACCAGTCGTACATGATCGATCTCTCATAGATGGCATAGGCCTTGGTAATGTCGTTGACCGAGAGGTCTTCGCTGAATATCCCGGCTTCCTTTCCTTCCACGGCGATGGAGCGCAGCAGCTTGTAGTAGGTCCGGTCCGGATTCAGAAGGTGACGCTCGCCGCGGGTCGTGAGCTGTGAGCCGAAGAGGCGGGAGAGCAGGGTGACCGATACCGTATTCTCGATCATCAGGAACAGCTCATAGTTCATGATCAAAAGCTTCTGGATCGGATCAAGCGCCGGATCCATCGTTTCCTCCAGTTCCTCATATTTCTTATCGAAAAGATAGGAGATCGATCCCAGAAGATCGTCCTTCGAATCAAAATAATGATAGAAGGTGCCCTTGGACGTCTGGGATGCCTCCGCAATATCATCGATCGTCGTGTTTTCATATCCGTATTGATAGAAGAGCTTCCATGCAGCTTCTACAATACGGCTCTTTGTCTGGTTTGAATTTTTCTTCATTTCCTTATCTCCGTCAGCCTGGTTCGCAAATATTTCAGATATCAGTCTATACTTCAGTCTATCCAATATTTCCTTATAATTCAAGCAGTATTTGCATCATAAGGTAATTGCAGACAAATTTCAGTTTAATATGCAGTCGGTATTTGATTTCATATTTCAGCGTGTTAAAATAATCAAGTGCGCTAAATGCGCATGAATTTGTATTGAAGAAGGGATTTTAGTTATGAACCTCGAGATCGTAGTATTTCTCGCCTATTTTATCATCCTGTTCTTTGTCGCGCTTGTTTTCTACTTCAACGGCAGCAACAAGAACCAGGAGGATTACTTCCTCGGCGGCCGCTCCATGGGTCCGTGGGTCACTGCGATGTCCGCGCAGGCATCCGATATGTCCGCATGGCTCCTGATGGGACTTCCGGGATCGATCCTGGCCTTCGGTTTCGGCCAGATCTGGATCGGTATCGGTCTGGCTCTCGGCACCGCTGCCAACTGGATCTTCTGCGCCAGCCGTCTCCGTAAGCTCAGCAAGGCTGCGGATGATGCCATCACGCTCCCGCAGTATCTGACCAACCGCTTCAAATCCGAGCACAAGACACTGCAGGTGATCTGCGCCATCATTTTCCTGATCGCATTCACCGTCTATGTTGCCTCCGCATTCGTAGCAGGCACTTCTGTCATCACCATGCTGTTCCCCGGAATGCCGGAGCACAGGGCCATGCTCGTTTTTGCTCTGGTCATTGTCGGCTATACCTTCCTCGGCGGCTTCAAGGCTGTATGCTGGACCGATTTCTTCCAGGGAATCCTGATGCTGATCGCACTCCTTGCGGTTCCGATCATCGTTATGCTCACGACCAAGCTTGATACCGCCGCACTGCAGACCGTATATCAGTATACCGATGCCAGTGGCGCTGTTGTAACCTGTGATTTCGGTTCCGGACTCTTCAGCGCATCCTGGCAGGATATTGCTTCCGGCCTTGCATGGGGACTCGGATATTTCGGAATGCCGCACATTATTGTGCGTTTCATGTCCATTGAAAAACCTTCCATGATCAAAAAGTCCGCAACCGTTGCGATCGTCTGGGTCGTCCTTTCCATCGGCGCTGCCTGCCTGATGGCATACTTTGCACGTATGATCGTAGCGGAAGAGCTGCTGCCTATCGGTGCGCAGAAGACCGTCTTCATCGTCATGGCACGCCGTTTCTTCCCGCCGGCCATTGCAGGCTTCCTGCTGGCAGCCATCATGGCAGCATCCGTATCCACTGCCGACTCTCAGCTGCTCGTCGCATCGAGCTCCTTTACCGCTGACCTTTATCAGCCGCTGCTTAGGAAAAACGCTTCTGATAAGGAAGTCCTCTTCATGGGGCGTCTTGCTGTTGTTGTCATCTCCATCATCGCCTACATGATGGCGCGTTCCAACGGAGCGGGCGCACAGGCGATCATGAACATGGTCGAGAACGCCTGGGGTCTCTTCGGCGCTGCTTTCGGTCCGGTCGTACTGTTGTCCCTGTTCTGGAGACGCTTTAACTACACCGGAGCCTGTGCAGGTGTCATCGCAGGCGCCCTCGTAGACATTCTCTGGCTGACCATGCTGTCCGGCACGGGAGTTTACGAGCTTCTTCCCGGCTTCATTGCAGGAACCATTGCCGCAGTTGTTGTGACTCTCGGCACACAGGAGCCCTCCAAGGAAGTAGAAGAAATGTTCGACCACGCAGTCTCCGACAACTACAACGAATAAATCGGCATCGAACATGATGCAAGCATAAGTCCGAGACTGAATTTGTCCGGCCCGTGAGTAGTAACACGGTTATTCAAATTTATACTTGCGTTTCTTCTATAAAAATGTTATAAATATATGGTCGGTCCAATACGATCCTCATAAAGATCCTTGACCGGCCATAAATACCGGGGTGTGGCGTAGTTTGGTAGCGCGCTCGGCTGGGGGCCGAGAGGTCGCAAGTTCAAATCTTGTCACCCCGATTGAACA
>CAMNFX010000164.1 GCA_946537585.1 uncultured Lachnospiraceae bacterium | reverse complement strand
GTATTGATGCCGGCATGAAGCAGAAGCTCCCTGCCGTCCGAAGTTTTGAATGTGATGGCATGCTTTGTTTTGGCCACAGAGGTGACGGTACCGTCGCAGGGGGCTGAGATCATCCCGTCATCCGGCAGAATGCCGATGCATTTTCCCATGGTTCCTTCTGAAAATGCCCTGTCCGGGATATCCTTCATCATAACGACACGGCCTTCCGCGGGTGCGGAAAATGCTTTCTTCTGAACGCGGGAATCCTGATTCTTTAGCGGGGCTTTCGGGGTGGGAGCTTTCGTCTCCCCAAGTGCAGCCTCCGACAGATCCTTCTCTGTCTTACCGGATGCTGCCTTTAACAGAACCCCTTCTGTCCCATCGGACACAGCCTTTGCAAGGCTCTCTTCTGCCTTCAATGCCGCAGCCCTGGTCTTTGCGATCTTTGAGATGGAGACGGAAAGCTCCGTAACTCCGGCTTCGATCAGCATAGGCACCGCGTTTTCATTGCCCGCAAGTTCCCCGCAGACTGCTACGGGAATCTTCTTTTTCCGGCCCGCCTCGGCAGTTGCTGCGATCAGCCGGAATACCGCCTTATGGAAGGGATCGTAGAAGCGCTCCAGGTTCTGGCCCTCACGATCCAGCGCCAGCGTATACTGGGTCAGGTCATTGGTCCCGATGCTGAAGAAATCCGAGACCTCCGCCAGCTCGTCTGCGATCATGACTGCCGCCGGGGTTTCGATCATGATCCCAAGGGGCGGGATCCTGTAAGGGATACCCTCTTCCTCGAGCTCCTTTGCATAGCCTTTCATCCGGTCCCGCACCGTTTCCACCTCCCATGAGGAGGTGATCATCGGAAGCATGACCCTGACATTTCCAAAGGCTGCTGCCCTTAAGAGAGCGCGAAGCTGTGTCCGAAGGAGATGCTCATCATTGAGGGAGACCCTTAAGCCCCGCATCCCCAGCTGCGGGTTCTTTTCATCGGGAAGCTTCAGCCAGTCCGCCGACTTGTCGGAGCCGATATCCATCGTCCGAATCACGGTCTCCTTCTGACCCATGGCTTCGGCTACACTGCGGTAAGCCTGAAACTGCTCCTCTTCTGAAGGCTCCGTTTCACGCTTCAGAAAGAGGAATTCCGATCGGAAGAGCCCGACTCCTTCCGCATTCGAAGAAAGGAGCTCCCCGATATCCTGCGGTCCTGCGATATTTGCGAGGATCTTTGTCCGAGTCTTCGCTTCCGCAGCTGCAGCATCCTCTGTCCGCCGCTTTTCCTTAAGCTTTTCTGATCTTTCGAAGGCTTTCCGGTACGTTTCCTCCTCCGGATCTAAGATCAGCTTTCCGCCGTCCAGGATCAGCCTGCTGCCTTCCCTGATGGCATCCACGGCTTCCTTTGATCCGTACAGATAGGGAATACCCAAGTTTCCCGCCATGATGGAGACGTGGGTCGTAGGCGCTCCTTTTACCGTAATGATCCCGCGTAAAAAAGCGGCGTCCAGGGAGGAAAGCTCCGCAGGGCTCAGCTCCTCAGCTACGATGATCGAAGCCTTTGTAAGATCCGAAGCTCCGGCACCGCTCATGAGATCCAGAAGCCTTCCGGAAAGTCCCCTTACATCCGCGCTTCTCTGACGGATGTATTCGCTGCTGCTTTCCTCAAAACGGGCTGCAAGCTTCTCTCCGCTTTGCCGGACAGCCTCTGCGGCGCTTACATTTTCCGTATTGATCAGCTCTCTTGCAGCACCTAAAAATTCCCTGTCTTCCAAAAGGAGCTTCTGCGATTCGAAGATCTCTGCATTTTCCTTTGAGCCGTTTCCGCTCGCTGCCAGAAGCATCTGTCCAAGCTCAGAAGCTGCCGCTTCCAGGCGGGCAAGCTCCTTCTCGCTGCTCTCTGCATTTTCCTGCGTATCTTTCGTTTTATTCCTGATCAGGAATGCCTCACCCGCGCCAAAGCCGGGCTGGCCTGATTTCAGAATGTATTCTTTCATGATTCCCGACCTCACAGATTTTCTTCCAAAAATGCTTTCATGGAGGCAAGCCCTTCTGATGCATCCGGTCCTTCTGCGGTGATCAGAAGCTCAGTTCCGCAGACTGCGCCAAGATCCATCAGCTGTGCGAGGCTGTCTGCGGCAGCGGTTTTTCCATTGGCAGTGACCGTTACATTGCATCCGCTTTTCTTTACCGTCTTTACCAGCTCCGCCGCGGGCCTTGCGTGAATACCCGCCGGGTCTTTGATCGTGTAGGTAAAGGAGAGGTCATCTCCGTCAAAGAACAGGAGCTCTCCCCTGCGCACGGTCCTTCCGACCGGAATGCCACCTGAAGGAAGTCTGTCTGGAACAGGTTTGTCTGTTGAAAGTCCGTCTGCAGAACGCTCATCTGAAGGAAGCTTATCTGTGGGAAGCTTATCTGAAGATGACTCATCTGAGGAGAGCTTGTCCGAAACAAGCTTGCCTGCAGGAAGTTCACCCGATGGAACTGCTTCCCTGTGATGTACCCGCAGTTCGTTCTCATCAAAGGTAAGGTCCGTGATCAGATATCCGCAGATATAGGAGATGAGGAGCGCTGCCATGTAGATCAGGACACTTTTGAAAGCCCCCTGCGGGCCTGCGGTCATGACAAATACGCCCAGGACACCCGATGGTCCCCAGGTCGTGGATGCGACTTCCATGATCATGACCAGTGCTCCGCCGACACCGGCACCGATCCCCGCCGTGAAGAACGGCTTGCCTAAGGGCAGCGTAACGCCATAGACCAGGGGCTCTCCAACACCGAGGATGCCGGCAGGAAGAGCACCGTCGATCACGGAGCAAAGACGGCTGTCTTCTGCCCGTTTCGCCTTTTTTCTGATGGCAAGCGCAGCGCCTACCTGACCCGCGCCTGCCATGGCAAGTGCCGGATACAGTGTGATATAGCCCAGGCTTTCGAGCTGGACCGTGTAGAGTGCGATCAGCCCGTGATGCATGCCGGAAGCTACCAGCGGCAGGAACAAAGCGGCGGAGATAAAGCCGGTAATGCCGCGAATGAAGATATTCCGGGAGAGGCAGAGCTCGCTGATGACCCACTCAATGCCGCCGGATACCAGTCCGAGCAGCGGCATCAGGATCAGAATATACGGGATCGCACAGAGCAGCAGGGATAAAAGAGGCGTAAATATGACATCCAGGCTGTCCGGCAGCTTCGAACGGATCCATTTTTCGATCCGGGACAGGAGAAGGACGCCGAAAATGACCGCAAGAACACCTCCCCTTCCGTTTCGGAGAATGGATTCAAGCGGCGCATCCGCACGATAGAGCCCGATCTGCATCGCGATCGAGTTGATCCCGTCGAGGGAAGTGATCATGCCGAGCATCCCGCCCAGGATCGGCGTTGCACCGAAGCGCTCTGCTGCGCGATA
>CAMNFX010000163.1 GCA_946537585.1 uncultured Lachnospiraceae bacterium | reverse complement strand
AAGAAGACCGGCTGATCAGCGGAGAGCTGAAGGGCCGTGAATATGTCAATGAATACTTCGGGTTCAGACTCTCCCTTCCGGAAGGCTGGAGCATGTCTGATATCGTTGCGGACAATACGGATGAACCGCTCAGCATTCACAGTGCTTACGAAAAGGGGTACAACTGCATTTTCCTGATGGCGGAAAACAGCAGAAATAACGATACGATCTCGATCCTGATCACGGGTATGCAGGAGGATAAGCGCGGCATAACGGAAGAAGAACTGATTCGTGAGAACATAGAACTTTTCAGGCAGATTGACGAGACGATGGGAGAGGAAAGCAATCGGCATGCCGAGAACGTCCTCTTCGCCGGAAAGAAGCATCCCGCGGCTGTTGAGTCCGGAAGCTATGAGGGCGAGGAGTGGGAAACGACCAGCTTTGAGATCCCGAACGATCCCTTCAGCTGCAGCATAACCGTTACCTCGCATGAACTCCCCTCGAGAGTGCTGCTGTCCTGCTTCAGGCCGGTTTGAGAGAACACGGCAGAAGACCTTTTGACCCCAATACTTTTATAGAAATAACCGCCAGTCGTTTGCGATTGGCGGTAGTTTTTTTACTGAAGCCGGATCGGAGTGCTTGCGGGCCGCTTCAGGATCGATTCTGTATCACCTCGACCTCAAAATCATTGAAGGGCTCCAGCTGCTTCTTAAGCCGGCGGATGTCCGGATTCATCTGCAGCTGGATCGTGATTCCGTCGGATATGGCAGTCGAGCCGAGGAACGATATGAACGCAAGCAGAACCTGATCCAGGAGGACCCAGAGTGTGATCCCTAAGATGCTTAGGACAATGCCTACGGCGTAGCAGGACAATGCTTTTTTCCTGTTGACCGCGATCTGCCGGTCAAACTCAGCTTCATCCTTTCTGACGGCTTCCCGGATCGCCTGCTTCAGGCGGTCTGCATTCACAGGACCATCTGAAATGACCTGCAGCTTATCGTGCTTGTGCTTCCTCGACTCAGCTTCAGTACAGAAAGACTTCAGATAGGCATAAACCGAATCATTGATCCGCATCCCGGTCGGGTCCAGCGGATTATACAGATCAGACTCACTGTTAATCTTTATTTGCATCATATATAACACCACCTCGTGACTAAGCATAGCATAAACCCGGGGATTCCGCACCCCAAAAGCATGTATTCCATCCTGCTATCCCATCCGGCAGATTCACAAAAACTCCCTGATCAGATCTGGAACCCCTTCCAATGAAGCCTGTACGGACGCAAACGCCAAAAATGGCAAATGCGTCCGTACGCTCATTTTTTCTGAAGCGCTGCCATCAGTTAACCGGTCGTTTGTCTTTTTCCCCACCCGGAGTGCCGTTTACATAAGCCTCGTCTGCAGTGCTGCCCGCAGCCTCCCTGTCCGCCAGCTTTCTGCGAAGCTCCTGCAGCAGCTCATTATGCTCGCGATGGACGGCACGCGGGAAGGCCTTCAGGAGGCGCGCTGTGCCAAAGACAGAATGCCGGTAAATGCGGCTGCGCGCAGCTTCATACCTCAGCCTGAGCTCCTCATAACGGGCCTCCTGTTCTCTGCGGCGTTTCTCCAGACCCGCAAACTGCCGATCGAGCTCTTCCTGATCCCTTTCATACTGCCGTACCCTTGCCTGCTGCAGTTCCTCGGTCCGGGCCTCCTGTTCCATACGGACAGAGTCGAGGTATCCCTGCATTTCCCCGGCCTTAAAGGCAGCGCGGTCGCCGATCTCCTCCGCCTTCTTTTCGGCATATTCCCGAAGCTCCTGCTTTTTCAAAGCAGCGTAGGCAGTTCTTTCCTCCGGCGGCATCGCCTTATATTCTTTCAGCTCATCAGAAAACTCCTGCGCCTTTTCCTTCAGCTCCGCGCCTGCAAGAGACGCCTGCAGACGCGTCTCTTCGATGGCATTTGCCGTACGGATCGTATTCACGCCGATCTGCTCGCTCATGGAATCGCTGACAACACGCAGCTTTTTCCGAAGCTCATCCAGCTCCGCAAGATCCCGGTTGAGACCGCGGACAGTTGCCACGGTCACACAGAGGTCAATCACAAAACCGCCGTAGCTTATCGCAAGCAACACCCAGCCCACAGCAGCCGGCAGCAGGGAAACCGTCAGCGCCGCAATTGTGGGGTGCACGATCCTGTAAATGAAAACGGTCCCCAATCCCCATATGACGCTGAACTTCAGACAAATATAGCCATGGAGATTGAAGGGCTCATCCGTGTAATCCCACCAGCGAAGATGGAAGAGCTTATCCAGCACCCAGCCTCCGAAGAGCTCGATCGAGGTGGCAAGTGCCATACCGCCCAGAAAAAGGGCGAAGGCATTGTTTCCTCCCGGCTCCTCGCTGATACTGTTAAACACCATCAGGATCGACAGCATTCCAAAGCCGTAAATCGGGCACATCGGACCGTTCAGAAAACCTCTGTTAATGACCTTGCCCATCGTGAGCGCATGGTAAGCCACCTCCGCACCCCAGCCGAGGATGGAATAAACCATAAAAAACCAGAGGATCTGGTACATTGTCATACTGCCGATCACCATAAAAGCCTCAACTCCCTTTACCTATAAGCGCGTAGCGGCCTGCATCATAGTCAGGGGCAAAATACCTTTTGACCCTGACATCATTATTATAGGAGCCTGGCAAATGTTGTCAATGGATGGCCTGGACCGGAGCAACGAAATACTGACAAGAGAATCTGACCTGTGTTACAATAAAGTCAGTTTCACCGGCGGCAACCGGTCCGACCGGCCCTGATCGACACCCGGCTGCATTATTGGCAGCCGCCGCAGTCCTTTTTTTCCCGACAGATATACAGAACTGCAATTCCAAAGAAGCGAAATGCAGTCAGGACAGCATTGAGAGCACACTATGGATATAGCAAAATTTGATCAGAAATATGTCCGGTTAAGGACCATTTACGGCAACACTCACATCGGCTTTGCGACCTACGACAGCGAGGAGTTTTTGGAGTGCGAATTCGGCGGGGACGAGGATGGCGTCCGCATTGAAGATTTCCTCATTTACAACTCGCAGATCGAGTCCATTGAGGAGGTCACGCCCCACGGCTCGGCGGAGCTTTGGACGGAGCAGATGATCCTGCGCCGCTATCGGCAGGAGGATGCCGAGGAGCTTTATGAGCGCTTTGGGAAGGACCCTTCGATGTACGAGTACTCGGGCTGGAACCCTTATGCGACTCCGGAGATGGCGGAGGAGACCGTGCGCGGCTTCATCAAAAGCTACGGAAGCCTCGGGGCTTACGCAAGCTACCCTGAGGTTGATCTTTCGGGCAATGATGACGATGCTGATGACCATGCTGATGCAGATTCGGCTGCTGATGATGCCTGCGGTGC
>CAMNFX010000162.1 GCA_946537585.1 uncultured Lachnospiraceae bacterium | reverse complement strand
TCTTCGTTGCCGGCTTCATCGGAATGCCCGTCATGAACATGTGGGATGCCAAGCTGATCCGCGAGGGCAACAAGTACTTTGTCGAACTCGGCGGCTACAAGGTCGAACTGGACGCCGAGAAGGAAGCCCGTCTTCTTGCCCACGATGTTCAGAGCCAGGATGTTACCCTTGGCGTGCGTCCCGAGCACACGGACCTTGTCCCCAACGGCGTAAAGGCGACGGTTGACGTCAGCGAAATGATGGGCTCCAGCGTACACCTTCACCTGAGTGCCGAAGGCCGCGACGTGATCGTCATTGTCCCCACTGTCGGCCTGAAGGAAAGCTTCCATATGGGAGACACGGTTCAGTTCGGCTTTAACGGCAACGTGGTCCACGTCTTCTCCAAGGAAACGGAGAAAAACCTGGAGTTCTAAACGATCTTCCGGAACGATTCCTGACGGCTCTTCCATTAAACAGATAAACTGGCAGGTTGCCTCAAAATGTTTTGCCATTTTGAGGCAGCCTGTTTTTTATTGGTCAGGTTCATTGAGCGGATCACCGATTCTCCGATAACGGCACTGTCCTGTTGAGTTTTCGGAACGGATCAAAGATCTTCGCCTCGGTGTTTACCCATTTCCCCTCGAACCTGGGTATGATGAGAGATACTGCAGGAACCGCAGCGCTGCCGAAGCCCTTGGGCTGTTGGCAATGACGCCCGCATATACGTCCCCATCAAAACCGGCCATCCGAAACAGCGGACAATCGGTCAGCACAAGTCCATTCTGAACAGATTCGGTGACGCGCTCGTGGGAGTCCGCCTCGTTCAGCTGCCACTCGATCGCATTGTCGGAGACAACGACAACATTGGTCGCAAGAAGCGCGCTGATCGGATCGCTGTCGGGCACAAGTTCGCGGAGATTCATCAGGTAGCTGCTGGCAGAGAGCAAATCGTATGCCTCCCGGTTCATCAGAACCACATCCAGCTTTTGTGCCTGGATTGCGCCCATCAGCTTCAAGCGTGAAGCATAGGCGTATTCATGGTTGAGTACGTCGGCCTCGTCAGAGAGATAGAGATCCTGGTAGAGATAGACCTCCTGCCGTTTGGGATTGGCGCCCTCTGTCCGGAGAAAACCTGCCGTCATCGTATCTGCCAGATTCCTACCAGCTACGATATCCGCGAGAGCCAAATAGAGTACCGGCTCCTTTTTCGTGAGCTGCCGATGCGCCGCGGAACCGAAGATTACGAGGAGAATCACCGTGAGCAGGATGGGCCATTTATAATAGCTCGCGATGTAGTCTAGCTTATCCGCAGGACTCATCGCACGAAAAGCCGCCTTATGGGCGGCTTTTTGTTCTTTCGTGAGCTTCATGCTTCGTCCTCTTCCGGCACACCGGAGACTGAAATCAGGATGCTGTTCAGCAGCCAGCAGCTGATCATCGCGCAAAGGCCCTCTCCGAAGATGATCAGCGGGGTGAAAACCGCAACAACGGAATAAAACATGGCGAAGTGGACGGCGAAAACCAGAATCGTGGCAAAGAGATAATGCGTACCGATGAGAAGGGCATTTTTCAGCATGGCGCGGTTGGTGTTCTCCACACTGGCCAGCAGTGGAAAGACATGCACCAGCACGATCACATACACAACCGTGACTGCGAACAGCACCGCGAGCACAATGGTCCACATCACGGCGACATTCCCGGCTGCTACCGCGCGCAGGTGCCAGACGGTATACACGTCAAAGCCAAGGAAGAGCCCCGCACCCAGCAGGATCAACCAGAGCACCGTCGCCTGCTTGAAGTTCTTCTTAAAGGAGCGGAAGAACGCGGCGCCCACGTTGCCTTCCTCATTCCGGATGATCTTCAGGCAGGCGTAGTAGAGGGCGGTGGTGGCGGCGCCCATCGTGAAGACCGGCAGGGAACAAATAAGCCAGAGCAGATTCAGATAACAGGCGTAACAGAGCTTCAGCAGCAGCTGGGAAAACCGGCTTTCATAGGAAAAAAACTTCATCGCTTACTCCCGGTTGGTGGATTCCCGACGGATCAGATCCGTCTGCGTGTGTATAATACGGTAGTCCAGCGAAGGCTCCTTGATGCGGGTCATCAAAAGCTGCACCGCGGAGAAAGCCATCACCTGCGTGTGAATATGGATCGTCGTCAGCGGGGGACGACTGCTGCGGGATTCCGCGGAATCATCAAAACCGCACATCATCAGATCTCCGGGCACGGAAATACCGCGTTCGGAGAGAATCTGCATAGTGTCAAGCGCGATAAAATCATTCGCGCAGAGAAAGGCATCCGGCAGCTCCGTCATCGTTTCCAGCGGCGCGCGCAGGGTGTCGGGCCTGTTTGCCCTGATCAGGAAGCGATCCTCCACTTGGACGCCGGCCATAAGCATAGCGCCTCGGAATGCCGCGTAGCGCTCAAAGAAGGACTGGCAGTGCTCATAATCTCCAATAAAACCGAGACGTTTGCAGCCGCGCTCAAGCATCTCATGCACAAAGAGGACAACTTCGGATGTGTTGTCCATGTAGAGTTGATCGGCGCTGAGCTTCCGGCCGAAGCGTTTGATCGGTCCATCCACGAACAGCAATGGAAGGCCAAGGGAGCAGAGCATCTCGTCATAGGCATAGTCAAACATCTCAATACAGAGAATGGCGCTGGTGCGCTCAGGGACGAAAGTGATTGGAAGCTGTTTGCTTGCCATTTCTTCCGGTGTGACGCGATGGGTGTTGAGCGTATAGCCGAGCTGAGAAATTTCGCGCTGGAACTTGTCCAGCATCAAGGAAGCAAAATGCGACTGGGTCAGGAAAGCACCGGTAAAAAGGGCAATCTCTCCCTGATAGCCGGGACTCATACGGACGCTCTCCCTGTTGCCGGAGACGGCGTTAAAGGTGTTGAAATAGGAAAACTGCTTGTAGCCCATCTCTACAGCCTTCTGCAGAATCTTCGCCCTCGTGGCATCAGCAAGACCATCCGCGTTGTTGATGGCCTTGGAGACGGTGTTGCGCGAGACGCCCAGTGCGTCTGCAATATCCTGGATAGTAACTTTCTTCATGCAGCATCCTCGACTTCTTATTATAACGAGATATTATCATAGTTCCCGTTCAGATGTCAAACGGAATACAGACTAAAAGAGTGCAAATGTAAAGCAAGCGAAGGGAAAGAACTGCAAAAATTGTAATATTTTACATTTGCCTCAACAAATTAGTGTGCAAATGTAAAACAATTTGTTGACAATGCCCTACGGTAATGCTAAAATCAGTCCGTATCATCCCCGAAGCCTGTGTGCAAATGCACAATCGATATGCACATGACAGACGGAGAAAACAAAGAAGGAGGAGTTTCATGAAAAAAGCCTTATCGCCGGCCACCGGAAGCAGCGGCGGAGGCTCGAAGATGCACAACA
>CAMNFX010000161.1 GCA_946537585.1 uncultured Lachnospiraceae bacterium | reverse complement strand
GGGTCGGCACCAAGCAGCGGATCGCACAGCTGATGGATAAACATGATACGGTCGGTATCGACTGCGTGGCGATGTGTGTCAATGACATCATCTGCTGCGGAGCGAAGCCGCTCTTCTTCCTGGATTATATTGCGATCGGCAAAAATGATCCCGAGAAGGTCGCGACCCTCGTATCGGGCGTTGCGGAAGGCTGTGTGCAGGCAGGCTGCGCACTGATCGGAGGCGAGACCGCGGAGCATCCCGGCACCATGCAGGCGGATGACTACGATCTGGCAGGATTCTCCGTCGGCATTGTCGATAAGCAGAAAATCATCGACAATAAGAGCATGAGGCCCGGAGATGTCGTGATCGCGCTGAAATCAAGCGGCATTCACTCAAACGGCTACTCCCTCGTCAGAAAGGTCTTCGACATCGAGCATGCGGACCTCGGAGCGTACATTTCCGAGCTTGGCATGAGCCTTGGCGAGGCTCTCCTCATCCCGACCCGCATCTATGTGAAGTCCGCGCTTGCAGCGATCGATGCGGCCAATGTCAGAGGCATCAGCCACATCACGGGCGGCGGCTTCTATGAGAACATCCCGCGCAGCATTCCCGACGGACTGTGCGCGTGCATTGACAAATCAAAGATCGAGATCCCGCCGGTCTTTTCACTTCTGCAGAAGACCGGAGACATCCCGGAGCGCGACATGTTCAACACCTACAACATGGGTGTGGGCATGAGCATGATCGTAAGCCCCGATACGGCAGATGCCGCACTTAAAGCGCTGAAAGCCGGAGGAGAGACCGCCTATGTGATCGGCGAGATCAAAGAGGCCGGTCCCGACGGGGACAAGATCCTTTTGTAAATGCTGCTTAAGCTGTCAGCACCGGCCCGCTAAGTTTCATAGCAAACCATTATACACTTCAACACAACGGGAGCTGTTTTAGTTCCGCAGGCAACATCAAGGGGGAGAGCTCCATATGAAGAGAATCAAGATCGCCGTACTCGTATCCGGCGGAGGAACAAATCTGCAGGCACTGATCAAGGCCGAGCAGAAAGGGATCATTAAAAACGGAAGGATCGTGCTGGTCGTGTCCAATAATCCGGATGCGTACGCGCTTGAGCGCGCGGAGAATGCCAACATTCCGACCGCTGTTGTTAACAGAAAGGACTTCGCCGACGCGAAGGCATTTGAAGCAAAGCTGCTCGAAACCCTCGAAGCAGCAGGTGTGGAGATGATCGTCCTCGCCGGATTCATGTGTATCTTAAGCAGCGAGTTTGTCAGCCATTATAAGGACCGCATCATTAACGTCCATCCTTCACTGATCCCCTCGTTCTGCGGGGAAGGATTCTACGGGCTGAAGGTACACGAGGCGGCACTGAAATACGGCGTGAAGGTGACCGGGGCAACGGTACATTATGTCAATGAAGTTCCCGATGGAGGGCGCATTATTTTCCAGAAGGCCGTAGTCATCCGGAGAAATGATACCCCGGAAACATTGCAGCGCCGGGTCATGGAACAGGCTGAATGGAAGCTCCTTCCGAAAGCCTGCGAGGTTGTCGCCAGAGAGCTCATCAGAAGCAGGGCCAGGGCTGCAGCCAAAAAAGACTGATCCGGTCAGGCCCGCTGTCACTTTGTTTAACAGTAAAAAAACCCGGAAGCGCACCGGGAGAAAGGAAAGGTCCGGCGTCCTTACGGACAGACGGATCTGTGATACAGCATATGAATATTTATGAGATCGGTTCGATCGCAGAGAAACTGAGCAGTAATACCTATCCCGGGCGCGGCATCATCCTCGGAATCACCCCGGACGGCACAAAGGCTGCCGCTGCCTATTTCATTATGGGAAGAAGCGTCAACAGCAGAAACCGTGTATTTACAGAGGAGCCGGACGGCATCCGGACAGAAGCATTTGACCCTTCCAAAATGGCCGATCCCAGCCTGATCATCTATCATCCCGTGAGAGAGAGGGCAGAGGGTCTGATCGTCACGAACGGCGATCAGACGGATACGATCGCGGACGGATTCGCAAAGGGACTCTCCTTTGAAGAAGCCTTAAGGACCCGTGAATTTGAGCCGGACGGACCGAACTTTACGCCCCGTATCTCCGGCGTGCAGATGAAAGACGGAAGCTATAAGCTTTCCATCCTGAAGTCAGTCGATGCGGATGGAAGCGCCTGTGTACGGCAGTTCTTTGAGTACCCGCCGGTTGCGGGCCTCGGCCATTTCATCCACACCTACGTATGTGACGGAAACCCGATCCCGACCTTCCAGGGAGAGCCTGAGAGAGTCGATATCACAGACGATATCGATGAATACACCGGGATCCTCTGGAACAACTTAAACCCCGACAACCGCGTCTCCCTTTTCGTGCGCTTCACTGACCTTAAGAGCGGAGAGTACGAGCAGCTGATCGTGAACGAAAACGTGTGAGATAAGCTCAGGACGAATGGACGCAGCTGACACATGCTTGCATGATGGCAGCTGTGGACATTTGGACTGGCAACGGACATGAGGAAAAAAGCAGGGCGAACGAAGAGAGCCGTGCGATTTCCGAATGGCCGGTGCGGATGACGAGAGCACGAAGTGCGGAGTCATCCGGAGCTTAACTTACCAAACTGTATGAGAAAGGACCTTCCCCAATGAATGAATTTCAACTGAAATACGGCTGCAACCCCAACCAGAAGCCGGCCAGGATCTTTATGAAGGACGGCTCCGACCTCCCGGTGGAGGTCTTGAACGGACGTCCCGGCTTCATCAACTTCCTGGACGCATTCAACTCATGGCAGCTTGTAAAGGAACTGAAGGAAGCCACCGGGCTTCCCTCCGCAGCTTCCTTCAAGCACGTCTCTCCGGCAGGCGCGGCCGTAGGCCTTCCGCTTTCCGAAACGGACCGCCACATCTATTTCGTAGAGCCTGACGCCGAGCTTTCCCCGATCGCCTGCGCCTATATCCGTGCGCGCGGCGCGGATCGTCTCTGCTCCTACGGTGACTGGGCTGCTTTAAGCGACACCTGTGACGCGGCGACAGCAGCTTACCTCAAGGAAGAAGTTTCCGACGGCATCATTGCCCCGGACTATACAAAGGAAGCCTTAGAGATCCTTCGCACCAAGAAAAAGGGCAACTACAACGTCGTAAAGATCGATCCGGACTATGTGCCCGCAGAGCAGGAAATGAAGGATGTGTTCGGCATCACCTTCGAGCAGGGCCACAACAACTTCAAGATCGACGAGTCCCTGCTTCAGAACATCGTGACCAGAAACAAGGAGCTTCCGGAGCAGGCAAAGATCGACATGATCGTCTCCCTGATCACGCTCAAGTACACCCAGTCCAATTCCGTCTGCTATGTCAAGGACGGCCAGGCCATCGGTGTCGGTGCCGGCCAGCAGTCGAGAATCCACTGCACCCGTCTTGCCGGTCAGAAGGC
>CAMNFX010000160.1 GCA_946537585.1 uncultured Lachnospiraceae bacterium | reverse complement strand
AGTCAAAAAGCCTAAAAACACCGCTGACTCCGACAGGAGCAGCGGTGTTTTCTGGAAATCAGTATTCAGTTATGAGGCTTCGGTCTCGCCTTCGGATTCCGTTTCGGCATCCGTTTCTTCCGGAACGGCTTCCTCTCCGGTATCCGGATCGATCAGCATCGTATTGACCGTGATATGACCCGAACGGGCATTGCCCACCATATCCTCAAAGTAGAGCTCGACGGAATCGACCTTGGAGGGCAGCGGGATGGTTACCTGCCCGGTGGTCTTATCGATCTCGGAGGGATAGACCTCCTGTTCTTCATTGACGATCGCGTAGATCGAATCGAAGTTGACGCCGGACTGGGTATCACTGATATTGAAGCGAAGCGAGCCCTGGTCAATGTGCGCGGACTCTTCGTCTACCGCAGGTGCCGTATCATCGAGCATGCTGACGTCGGCGTATGCCGCCCGCATCATGCCGTTCACGGAAGTTGCTTCTACATAAAATGTACCGTTCTGGTTGACGGAGCAGCGGTAGCTGCTTCCGTCCTTTTCGTACTCCACCGGTGCGGACTCCATGGTGACCTTCATCTCTTTAAGCGGAAGCAGGGAGCGGACACTGAAGACGACGTCACTTGTAACATAGTCGTTGGTATCCTTGACCTCGATGCTGATCTTGGGGGTCGAACAGACCAGAAGCAGGATGATGCCGTTGATGACGAGATAGGGCAGCAGTCCGAACAGCAGAAACCGGACGAGTTTATTGGAAAGCGGGCTGCTTTTGACCCTGGTGCCGTGCGCGTCGTAAAGAATGCGCTGGCCGCCGGGTCTGCGGCCGGATTGAGAAACGTTATTCTGGGAACGCATAATACCTCCTGACAAATCGACTACAGTGTAGCAAAAAAAAATGAGCGTGGCAATAAAGCGGAAAGCAATTTAAGAATAATGTTATCATTTGCCGGGAAGGAAGAAGCAGGTTTTTATAAGACAAAATGAGCGGATTCCGAAAGCTTTCAGTGATTTTGGGGTGCACTGCATGTAAAAAAAACACGGGGCGCATGTGAATGGATCCTGTTAGCCTTGCAGCATATTTATCACGGACAGAATTATCGCAGCATCATCCGACGCTTAGCGTTTGACAAAAGCAGGGGGAGCGTGTATGCTATTTGTGTATTTTAGGTACATGCAGAGCCTTTAAGAGGATCTGCGTTCTGTAAGTTCTTATACGATTCGCTATCTTTCGGATATCCCGGGATTTACGCATCAGAAACCTGACATTGATACAGGGAGTTATTTTTATGAGGGAAAAACTGGAAACATTACCCATGGCACAGCTGAGAGAGCTGGCAAAAGCACAGGGCATTAAATCTTCGGGGATCCGCAAGGCGGAGCTCATAGACCTTCTTGTGGAGGCCGCGGAGAAGAAACCGGAGAACAAACCGCAGGAGATCCACAGCCTTGCCGCAAAACCGGCAGCCGGCCTGCAGGACTCAGACACGTCTTCCGAAAAGCCGGCAGCTGAGGCTGTAAAACCGGCGGAACAGGCCGCGGATGCCTTCAGGGCAAAGGAAGCAAAACAGGATCGGGCCGTGCCTGCGGAAACAGCAGCAGCCCCGTCCAGAGACCAGAACAGAAGGAAGTCTGTTGTCGTCAGAAACAACGGCCCGCTTCGCAGAGCCAAGGACGGTCAGGCGGATAAAAACACATCGGAGCGTCAGAGCACCGAGGTGAGGGAAGAAAGGAAACCGCGGGAGCTTCCGGTAGATGCGCAGCCTTCGGAAGAGAAGGAAACGGCGGACCCCCGCGAACTGAAGGATATCCCGCTTGACTCAAAGACCGGCAAGCCGGTCGTCAGCCTGAATGCGGGCGTTCAGGCACCGGAGATCAGCGCGCTGGACTCCGGTATCGAGGCACACGGTATTCTCGAGGTCATGCCGGAAAACTTCGGATTTATCCGCTGTGAAAATTATCTTCCCGGAGAGAACGATGTTTATGTGGCGCCGAGCCAGATCCGCCGTTTTAATCTCAAGACGGGAGACATTATCCGCGGAAACCGCAGGATCAAAACGGCTGCGGAGCGCTTTGCGGCGCTTTTATATGTAACAAGCGTCAACGGATACCCGGTATCCGAAGCCGAGAGACGGCCTGATTTTTCGGATCTGACGCCTGTTTTTCCGAATGAAAGGATCCGTCTTGAGCAGGGCCCGAGAGCCCCGCTTCCGCTCCGCGTCATGGATCTGCTTGCGCCGATCGGAAAGGGGCAGAGAGGCATGATCGTGTCTCCGCCGAAGGCCGGCAAGACGACGCTGTTAAAGCAGGTGGCAAAGGCCATCATCCGCGACAAGAATATGCATCTCATCATTCTCCTGATCGATGAACGTCCCGAGGAGGTTACGGATATCAGGGAAGAGGTCGTCGGAGAAAATGTCGAGGTGATCTATTCCACCTTCGATGAGCTGCCGGAGCGCCACAGGCGTGTATCCGAGATGGTGATCGAACGTGCCCGCAGGCTCGTGGAATACGGAAAGGATGTGACGATCCTGCTCGATTCCATCACGCGTCTCGCAAGAGCCTATAACCTGGTCGTTCCTCCGTCCGGAAGAACGCTGTCCGGCGGTCTCGACCCGGCAGCGCTGCATATGCCCAAGCGCTTTTTCGGCGCGGCAAGAAACATGAGGGAGGGCGGATCGCTCACGATCCTTGCGACAGCGCTCATCGATACCGGAAGCAGGATGGATGATGTGATCTACGAGGAGTTCAAGGGCACCGGCAATATGGAGCTGGTGCTGGACAGAAAGCTGTCCGAAAAGCGTATCTTCCCCGCGATCGATATCCTGAAGAGCGGCACGAGGCGCGACGACCTTCTGCTCAGCAGCTATGAAATGAATGCGGTCAACCGGGTGCGCAACGCCTTCGGCTCGATGAAGCCGGAGGACGCCGCGGAAAGCGTACTGGACCTTTTCGCCAAGACCAGAAGTAATGAAGAATTTGTACGAATCGTTGAAAAGACCAAGTTTTTCTGATAATACTTGCATTCTTTCTTTTCGTATGGTATATTGACAAAGCTGTGCACGTAAGAAATGTGCATGAAATCTGGCGGTCGGAAATCGCCAATCATTATAAAGAGGTGAAAACATGAAAGAAGGAATCCAGCCCAAGTACTATCAGGCGACAGTTACCTGCCACTGCGGCAACACTTTCACGACTGGTTCTACCAAGAAGAGTCTGACAGTCGAAATCTGCTCCAAGTGCCATCCGTTCTACACCGGCAAGGAGAAGGCAGCACAGGCCCGCGGCCGTGTTGAGGCATTCAACAAGAAGTACGGAATGAAATAGTTTTTAATTATGATGCAGATGTGGACCGGGCTTGTTCAAGCTCGGTCTACTTTTCGTATATATATTTATGAGTTGCCCGACAAATGGGCAGTTTTCTATGAGCTACGCGCTTTCTACGC
>CAMNFX010000159.1 GCA_946537585.1 uncultured Lachnospiraceae bacterium | reverse complement strand
AAAGCTGTCAGTCCGAAAGAAAAATCGTAAGATAGTTCAATGAACCGTAAGTTGCACCGCCATTTGCTCTGCCTTATGATAAAAGTACCGGGCAGTGTTTTGCAGCATGTTTACAAAACAGCGTCCGGAGGAAGAAAAGGTGTTTCAATGAAGAGCAGAAAGATTTACGGATTCCTTTGCCTGGCTGCTGTATTCATGTGCAGCCTGTTTGGCTTAAGCTCCCTTGCAGCGACTGCTTCCAAGGTGAACAGCGTTACGATCCATGTCAAAAGCAATGTAAATGCAGGGGACTTTTTCGCACAGAATAAGCTCGTGCAGGATGAGCCTGAGGCAGGCGAGGTCGGTGTCTGGGTGGATTCGACCCAGTATGAGCTTACAGATCTCAAGCTCCAGAGCGGTGCGACCCGCGGTCTTACCATGGGCGAGGTGATCAAGTTCCGGGCAGTCCTCGAGCTGACGGACCCCGAGAACACAAGCTTCAAAACGGAGTTTACCGCTAAAAATGTCACTATCAGCGGCGGATCCGCAAGCTGCACCTCAGTCAGCAGGACGAACTCCAAGCTGACGCTTACCATCGAGCTCTCAGGCGTCAAGGGGCAGTACGAAGAGCCGGATGAAATCTGGTGGAGTGAGACCGGAACCAAGCCCGGTCTTGCGAAATGGGATGCCTCCTCCAACGGAAGCGGCTATTATGACCTGCAGTTAAGGCGCGGCGGCACGACCATCAAGGAGCTCGAAGGCTTCAGCGGCACCAGCTACAACTTCTACCCCTATATGACGGTTGCCGGAAAGTATACGGTAAAGGTCCGCGCAGTTCCGCATACCACAGAGCAGAAGGCCTATGCAAAGGCTTCCTCCTGGGTCACCTCGGATCCGCTTCAGATCAGCAGCGATGAGGTTTCCAGCGGGGCCGGCGCCGAATGGGACGAGATCCTTACGGCAGGCAATGACGGCACGCTCTCCGCAGTTGAGGGAGCAACCACGGGAAAGGCCGGCTGGATCGACAACAACGGCTTCTGGTACTATAAATTTCCGGACGGACATTTCAAGAGCAACGGCTGGGAGCTGATCTCCGGGCAGTGGTATGCCTTTGATGAGATGGGAAGGATGCGTACCGGCTGGTACGACTCCCCCACCGGCAGATATTATCTGGATACGAGCGGCGCCATGATCGCGGGATGGCTCTATGATGACGCCTGGTATTATCTGGATGCCAATCCTTCCTCCGCTACTTACGGTAAAGTTCTGACGGACACCTTCGTGATCTGGAACGGCAATACCTACTATGTAGACGCAAACGGACACATGGCCACCGGCTGGACCGAGATCCGCGGCAACTGGTATTACTTCAGGGCCGGATCGGGCGAAATGGCAAGAAATGAGTGGGTAGATACCTTCTATCTCAATGAAAACGGAATCTGGCAGAAATAAACCGGAACTTCCTTGAAAATATCCGACCGCCGGCGTATGATCCGGACATACGGATATGATTTCGAAAGGAAAGCTATGAAACATAATCAGATCCTGAAGATCTACGGAACAGACTATAAGGAAATGACGATCCGGCTCCTCACCGAAGCGGGGCTTAGCGAACTGATCGGAGATAAGGAAAAAAGGATCTGCATCAAGCCGAACCTTCTGGCACCGACGCCTGCAGAGTACGGCGCTACGACCCATCCCGAGATCGTGGCGGGGATCATCGAGTATCTCAGAACCGAAGGCTTTGACAGGATCCTCATTGCCGAAGGCTCCTGGGTAGGAGACCGCACCTCGGAGGCATATGAATACTGCGGATACCGTGAGCTTTGTGAAACCTATGGTGTTCCGTTTATCGATACACAGAAAGAAAACCGGCACAGTGTGGACTGCGCCGGAATGCGGCTGGAGATCACGGATGTCTGTGACCGCTTTGATTTCCTCATCAATGTGCCTGTACTGAAGGGCCACTGTCAGACAAAGATGACCTGTGCGCTCAAAAATCTCAAAGGGCTTCTTCCGAACTGTGAAAAGTCCCGTTTCCACCGCATGGGTCTTCATAAGCCGATTGCGCACCTGCAGACCGGGATCCGTCAGGATTTCATCGTGGTCGATCATATCTGCGGCGATCTGGACTTTGAGGAGGGCGGAAACCCCGTCGTACGAAACTGCATCATGGCAGCCCTTGACCCCGTCCTCACGGACAGCTATGCCTGCAGGCTTCTCGGCCTTACGCCGGATGACGTTCCCTATGTGAAGATGTCGGAAAGCTTAGGAATCGGCAGCACCGACCTTTCCTCGGCGGATATCCGTGTCCTCGGGGACAAGCCTGAGGATGCCGAGCTTCCGAGGACCAGACAGCTTCTCGACGTTTCCTATGCTGTAGATGACATCGACTCCTGCAGCGCCTGCTACGCCAATCTGACAGGCGCCTTATGGAGGCTTCAGGATGAGGGACTTTTAGACCGACTCGGTGTTCCCATCGGCATCGGTCAGGGAATGCAGGGGAAAACGGGTGCGCTCGGCGTTGGCCGCTGCACATCCGGCTTTGATTTTAATATCCCCGGCTGTCCGCCGGATGAAGAACTGATCTATGAAAAGCTGAAGGAATATATCCTTCGCTGACCGTTCTTCCACACCTTGCCGAACTTGTTTTGAGACTTTATTACGGTACTAAAAAACAGGGAACGGATAACCGTTCCCTGTCTTTTTAAATGAATTTCTTTCGTTCTGCCTTGCTTAAACGTATGCAGACGCATTCTTGACTTTATCTGCGTAGTATTTTTCGAAATTCGCGTCGATCTCTGCCCGTCTGGCCTCGACCTTTGCCTGGCGGTCAGCTTCCATACGCTCATGGAAATCCTCAAGAGCCTTGCGGTCATTTTCCGCCTCGATCTTCTCGGCCTCTTCCACCTCGTCGGCAATGACTGCGGCATCAAAACGGGCGATCATGACATCAAACTTGCCAAGCCTTGCATCCAGTTCCCCTTCTTCCTTCTCCTCTGCCAGCACGATCAGAGAGATCTCGCCCTCGACCATTTTGCTGGCAACCTTTTCAATCAGGGTTGCTAGATCCAGCTCATCCGCGGTGCCTGCAAGATGCCCCGCCAGTGTTCCCCAGGAGCTCATCATAAGCACTCCGAGCGGGCCGCCCAGAATACCCAGAAGGCCGCCCAGAAGGCCGCCCATCATAGCCCCGCCGCCTGACAGGACTCCTGCATCGTATCCGTCACAAAGAACAAAGCCCTCCTCCGTGCGTTTCACAAGTGCCATCTGCAGGATAGCCGCCTTGTCGGTAATCGGATTGTGACGAAGCTCTGTGATCGCCTGATAACCTTCACTCTCTGTCTTAAAAATTGCAGCTACGATGTTTTGCATAATAGAAACCTCCTGATAACTGGAAAACCAGAGTTGATCGTTATAAATATAACTATATATCGGTATCGGAATAATTGCAACAACAGTCTGT
>CAMNFX010000158.1 GCA_946537585.1 uncultured Lachnospiraceae bacterium | reverse complement strand
GTCTTTCTCGGATAGGTCTGTCCGCTGACGTCGAAGACCTCCTCAAAGCCGAACTTCTCACAGATCTTCTGATTGAGGGCGTCGATCTTGCTGCCGTCTCCTTCAAACAGATCCAGGAAGCTCGCTTCCGTGCCGGTCGTTCCGCGGCATCCGAGAAGCTTCAGAGAAGACACGACATAGTCGAGCTCATGAAGATCGCTCTCGAGATCCTGGATCCAGAGCGTCGCACGCTTGCCTACGGTCACCATCTGGGCCGGCTGATAGTGGGTATATCCCAGGGTAGGAAGAGACTTGTACTTATCCGCAAAGGCTGCCAGGCCCTTGATGACACTTAAGAGCTGGCGGCGGATATGCAGCAGTGCCTCTTTATAGATAATGAGGTCCGCATTGTCCGTGATCGTGCAGCTCGTTGCACCCAGGTGAATAATGCCGGCAGCCTTCGGGGCTACCTTTCCATAGGCATAGACATGAGCCATCACATCATGACGGACTTCCTTTTCCCGCTTTCTGACCACTTCATAGTCGATCTCGTCAATATGATCCTTCAGATCATCGATCTGCTCCTTCGTGATCGGAAGCCCCAGCTCGTGTTCTGCCTCTGCGAGGGCGATCCAGATCTTTCTCCAGGTCTTTGTGCGTACATCTGCGGAGAAAAGATGCAGCATATATTCGGACGCGTACCGCTGGGACAGCGGGGATTCATATTTGTCGGTCATTTATATTTTCTCCTTCCTGATATTCGAGGGGTGTTTAGACATCCATAAAAAGGGTGTATCAGCATAATCTAAAGGGCGGGCCGGTTTCATGTATGAAAAACGAAGGACAAAGCCCCGGGCCGCGTCCTCTTTTGTCTCTCAGGACTTTATAAGTTTATTCTATCTGCCCTTTATTTGCAAGAAGCTTCCGGTAAATACAGCACAAAAACGGACAGGATCAAAGGGCTCCTGTCCACTACACTGAATCATACTGATATATTCTACTCTACGGTCACGCTCTTTGCAAGATTCCTCGGCTTATCCACATCGAGGCCCTTGGAAACGGAAAGATAATAGGCGATGAGCTGCAGCGGGATCACCGCGAGCGAAGCCATGAAGTGCGGATCCGTCCGGGGAATGTAAACAGTGAAGTTTGCCGTATCCTCCACGTTGAAATTGCCGTCTACGGTCAGTGCCGCAAGGTAACCGCCCCGCGCCCGGACCTCGACCATGTTGCTGAGGGTCTTTTCATAGACCTCCGGCTGGGTGAGGACGCCGACCGTCAGCGTACCGTTCTCTATGAGGCTGATGGTTCCGTGCTTGAGTTCTCCGGCTCCATAGGCTTCCGAGTGAATATAGCTGATCTCCTTCAGCTTGAGGCTGCCTTCCATACAGACGGCGTAATCGAGTCCCCTTCCGATAAAGAAGGCGTCCTTTGCCATCGCGAATTTGGCCGCAAACCACTGGATCCTCCCCTTATCCTCAAGGATCCTCCCGATCTTGCGCGGAAGAGATTTAAGCTCTTCCAGAAGCTCCGTCTGCCGCTCTGCACTGATCTTTCCCTTTGCTTTTGCGATCAGGATCGCAAGGATGTACACAGCGATCAGCTGGGCGCTGTATGCCTTGGTCGTTGCGACAGCGATCTCGGGGCCTGCCATGGTATAAAAGACGTGGTCAGCCTCCCTGGCAATCGTGGATCCGATGACATTGACCACCGCAAGTGTGCGGATGCCGCTTCGTTTCGCCTTCCTGAGTCCCTCGAGGGTGTCCGCGGTCTCGCCGGACTGGCTGATGACCACTGCCAGAGACGACGGATCTAAGGGAAGATTCCGGTAACGGAACTCGGAAGCGTATTCCACTCTTACAGGGATCCCGCACAGATCCTCGATCACATACTGGGCGGCAAAGCCGACATGGGCAGCGGAGCCGCAGGCAATGACGCAAATACTTGAGATCTCCCTCAGCTCCTCCTCCGAAAAGCCCATGACCGATGCGTCAAGCTCCTCATCCTTCAAAGCCGAGCGAAGGGTCTGCTCCACCGCTGCCGGCTGCTCGTGGATCTCCTTCATCATAAAATGCTCGAAGCCGCCCTTTTCCGCCGCCTCCGCATCCCAGCTGATCTCCTGCTTTTCCTTCTGGACCTCATCACCGTCCAGGTTAAAGAAGGTCACCTCTCCCGCTCTGAGGCGCGCGATCTCAAGGTTATCGATATAGTAGACAGAGCGTGTATACTGCAGGATCGCAGGCACATCCGAGGCGGTAAAGGTTTCCCCGCTGATTCCTTCCGCAGGATCACTCTCCCGGATACCGACGATCAGGGGACTGTCCTTTCTCGCGACATAGATCTCCTCCGGATAGTCCTTGAACATCACGGCAAGTGCATAGGAGCCGCGCACACGGACCATGGTGCGGTTGATCGCGTCCACAGGACCGATGCCGTACTTTTTATAATAGTAATCGATCAGCTTGACGGCAACTTCGGTATCCGTTTCGGAATAGAAGGAATAATTGTGTCTTAAGAGCTTATCCTTCAGCTCCTGGTAGTTCTCGATGATACCGTTGTGAACGCCGACGACATTGCCGTCATCACTCGAATGCGGATGAGCATTGTTCTCCGATGGCTCTCCGTGAGTCGCCCATCTCGTGTGGCCGATGCCTACATGCCCCGGCAGAGCTCGTCCCCCGTCGGTCTTGTTTTCAAGAGCGGAAAGCCTTCCCTTGCTTTTTACGATAACGCAGGGCTCGTTTCCGTTGCGGACGCAAAGCCCGGCAGAATCATACCCGCGGTACTCCAGCTTCTCAAGTCCGTTTAAAAGGATCGGGGCAGCCTCCCTGTTTCCGACATATCCTACGATTCCGCACATATTCACTCCTTTATCTGTTCAGCAATGTCGCCGCAGTTTTCGCGGCTTCCCTGCCGATTATTTCCGATCAGACCGATGAAATAAAAAAGGGCCTTAAAGGTATGCAAATACCTTCAAGACGCCCTTGTCTCAACGTCATAAATATAACGTCTGCCAAAAGTTTTGTCAACCTGACAGCCCTATTCTCCGGCTTTCGCTTATTGACTTAGCACTTAAGAGGTTCTATGATGTCATTTGAATTAACTGATCAGCCCCTGTGAGAGGAGTTTCTATATGAAGTATTCAGAGCCCGAAGTCATTCAGTATGTTCAGGAGGAAGACGTCAAATTCATCCGCCTTGCGTTCTGCGACATTTACGGCAGGCAGAAAAACATTGCGATCATGCCGTATGAGCTTTCGCGGGCCTTCCGATACGGCATCGCCATCGATGCCTCCGCAATCGCGGGATTCGGAAGCGAAGTGAATTCGGATCTGTTTCTGCATCCGGATCCCGGCACCCTTTCCCGCCTTCCCTGGCGGCCGGACAGCGGCGCTGTCGTCCGCATGTACTGCGATATATGTTATCCGGACGGTACGCCCTTCAAATCCGACTGCCGAAGACTTTTAAAGGAAACTGTCGAAGAAGCGGAGAA
>CAMNFX010000157.1 GCA_946537585.1 uncultured Lachnospiraceae bacterium | reverse complement strand
CCAGAGTTGCGATGCTGTACCCTCTCTCATCCTTGATCTTTCTCATTTCTTCAATAGTCATCTTTATCGCCTTTCTGTTGCTGTCTCATGCAGTCTCTTTTATATCCATATGATACCATATATATCCATTTGAGTCAAGCTATATACACATGTTTACAGTACAAATATAAAAGCCTGCTGGTTCTCTCAGCAGGCTGATAAGCAATAAGATGAATCAATGAAGACAGTCGGGCATGGAAACAAGCGTAAACCCGTGTTCTCTGGCGTAACGCTCCCAACGGTCGAATCCATAGAGAAGTGTGGAGGTATGATGACTGTCACTCGAAAGAATAAAACGGGCACCATGGAAGGCAAGGTATTCCATGATCTCTGCGGAAGGGTAGGGTACGCTCCTGTATCCTCTCGAAATGGCGCCGGTGTTGATCTCAAAAGGCTTTCCGAAGGCAAGGAGACGGTCCGCGGCCTGCTGCCAGGCTGCACGGTAACGGGGATGCGACTCATCAAACAAGCTTCCATCCTCGTTGAACTTGGTGACAAGGTCGAAATGTCCCACGATATCCGCGCCGGTCCGGTCAAGGACATCCCCAACGTTCCGGTAGTAGCTTTCCGCAAGGGCATAGATGTCTCCGTCATACCATTCCTCACAGAGCTTCCTTAAAAGGGCGGGGCTTTCATCCACGTTAACGCGTCTGCCGTCCTTTTCTATATAATGGACGGACCCGATCGTATACTCGAGGCCTTCCCTCGGACCGTCAGAGTAATAGTCCCATTCGGCGCCGCAGAAAATGCGGATCCTGCCGTCATACTTTTCCTTAAGCCGCCGGATCTCCTGCACATAATCGCGCATTCCGTCAGCTGACATGCACCACTCTGTATCGAAACTTGTCAGAGCGTGTCCGGAAAAACCGATGCAGTCCATTTGTTTTTCGACCGCAGCCTGCACCATTTCTTCTGCAGAGGACCTGCCGTCGCAGTAAGTTGTATGAGTATGGAAGTCTGTTCGCATCATACGTTTAGGTCATCTTTTCCTGCTTGACCTTGTGGTCGATGATGTGACGGGAGGCCAGTTCCTTCCGGACGTCCTCTAAACTGATGCCGGATTCGACCATCAGGACCAGGACATGGTAGGCAAGGTCCGCGATCTCGTAGATCGTTTCCTTTTTATCCTCCGCCTTGCCGGCAATGATGACTTCGGTACACTCCTCTCCGACCTTTTTCAGGATCTTGTCGAGACCCTTTTCAAACAGGTAGGAGGTGTAAGACCCTTCCGGCATTTCTTCCTTGCGGCCCTTTAAAAGCTCCATCAGGCCGTCGATCGAGAACTCATGGAGTTCCTCGCTCTGCCAGACAGGATACTCGAAGCAGGAATCCGTTCCCTTGTGGCAGGCCGGTCCGTCCTTTTCCACGACAACGACAAGGGCGTCACCGTCGCAGTCCGCGGTGATGGAAACGATGTGCTGGTAGTTTCCGCTGGTCTCTCCTTTAAGCCACAGTTCCTGCCGGGACCGGCTCCAGAAGCAGGTCAGGCCCTTTTCCATGGAGATCTGAAGGCTCTCCCGGTTCATATATGCAAGCGTCAGGACCTTCTTGGTATACGCATCCACTACAATCGCAGGGATCAGGCCCTTTTCGTCAAATTTCAGTTCGTCAATATTGAGCACCTTAACTCCTCCTTCTTTTCTGCCGGTGCCTTGCCGGCACCGCTTTCCTGTCTTATCAACAGGCTTTCCTGACTGCCGGTCCTTTTACTGATGCATGAGCCGCATCGGAATACCTTCTGCGGCGAGCCTTGCCTTTAAGTCCGCAATGCTGACCTCTCCAAAGTGAAAGATCGAAGCGGCAAGACCTGCATCAACTTTCGGCAGTGTTTTGAACAGGGTAATGAAATCATCGATCCCGCCGGCACCGCCGGAGGCGATCACGGGTACATTGACCGCATTGCATACAGCATCGAGCATCTCCAGGTCAAAGCCGCCCTTTACGCCATCCGTATCAATGGAGTTTAAAACGACCTCGCCGGCACCCATGTCAACGCAGCGTTTGATCCAGCTGATAGCTTCCAGCCCTGTATCATCGCGGCCGCCTCTTGCAAACACCCGGTACTCTCCGTCAAGGCGCTTTACGTCCGCGCTGATGACCACGCACTGGTCTCCATATCGCTTTGCTGCCTCATAAATGAGATTGGGATTGCGGATCGCACCGGAGTTGACGCTCACTTTATCCGCACCGCATTTCAGAACACGATCGAAATCTTCCACTGTATTAATGCCGCCTCCGACCGTCAGCGGAATAAAGATTTGTTTTGCCACTTCGCAGAGGATGTCCGTGAAGAGCCGGCGGCCTTCCGCAGAAGCGGTGATATCATAGAACACAAGCTCGTCAGCGCCGTTGTCGCTGTAGTATTTCGCCAGCTCCACAGGGGAATTGACATCATTCAGCCCCTGGAAATTCACGCCCTTGACGACTCTTCCGTTTTTCACATCCAGGCAGGGGATGATTCTTTTTGTAATCATGTCTTGGTCCTCATGTAACTATTCAGCACCTGCCTGATTGAATGTCAGAAAAGCATGTTTACATGCTTTTCGACATGCAATAAGGCAGTGTTTGATTAGCAGACGGCCCGCACATGAGCAAAATTTTGATTACATGCGAATCATTGATTCAAAATCAAAATTTTGGGAATATTGCGCGGCCGAGTGCTGAATAGTTAATTCCTCATAACTTCATCTTGCAGCCGCGATCGCTTCCTTCAGATCGATTGCTCCAGTATAGTAAGCCTTCCCGATGATCGCCCCGTAAAGATCCATCGACCTTAAGCGGATGATATCATTCATATCGGTAACGCCGCCGGAGGCGATGATCTGCATGTCGAGCATCTCTCTAAGCTTATCATAAAGCTCCACATTGGTGCCCTTCATGGCGCCGTCCCTGGAGATGTCCGTACAGATAATTGTGCGGATCCCAAGCTGCTGCAGATCTTTGCAAAAATCAAAGGCATTAAGCTCCGACTTCTCGGTCCAGCCCCTGATCGCAACATATCCGTCCTTGATGTCCACACCAACGGCAATTTTCTCTTTGTAATCTGCCGCAGCTCTCTCAAGAAACGGCCGGTCCGTCACCGCTGCCGTGCCTAAGATCACGCGTCCGATACCTGCATCCAGATACCGCTCAATGACCTGCATGCTCCGGATGCCGCCGCCGACCTCGGTAAAAAGATCGGTATTTCGCACGATGTGACGGATCACCTCGAGATTCGGCGTCTCGCCGCTTTTCGCGCCCTCTAAGTCCACCGTATGGAGGCAGGTGGCGCCCGCCTTCTGGAAGTCCTCGGCGATCTCCAAAGGATGGTCGCTGTAGACGGTCATTTGGGCGTAGTCTCCCTTTAAAAGGCGCACTGCCTTGCCCTCATATAAGTCAATTGCCGGGTAGATCAGCATAGGTTTCTCCTCTTATTCATCCCGGGGACATGCCGCGCAGG
>CAMNFX010000156.1 GCA_946537585.1 uncultured Lachnospiraceae bacterium | reverse complement strand
ATCAGGATCGGGAGGCCAAAGGTCAGATAAGGCTTAAGGCCTTCGGGAATCTTGAAGCCGTTGCCCTTGTTGGCCTCTGCAAGATAGTTCTTGAAGCCCCAGCCGTAGCGGGTGACGCAGAAGCACACGAAGATGATCGCACCGATCGGGAGCATCAGGTTGCTGACGATGAAGTCCTCGGAATCCAGCACGTCTCTTCCGCCGATCAGGTGCAGGCCGCTCCAGACATTGTATCCGAGAACGCAGGGCATGCTGGCGATCAGCAGGATGATGAGGTTGATAAGAGAAGATTTTTTACGGCTCCATCCGAAGTTGTCGATGCATGCGGCGATCAGGTTTTCAAATACGGCGATGACCGTAGAGAAGCTCGCGAAGGTCATGAAGACAAAGAACAGGGTGCCCCAGATACGGCCGCCCGGCATATGGATGAATACCTGCGGCAGGGTGATGAAGATCAGGGACGGGCCTGCCGTCGTCTCGATACCGAAGGAGAAGCATGCCGGGAAAATGATCAGGCCTGCCATCAGCGCCACAAAGGTATCCAGCGCGCAGATGCGGATGCTCTCATTTCCAAGGGTATGCGTATCCGGCATGTAGCTGCCGAAGATCTCCATCGAAGCAATACCGAGCGACAGCGTAAAGAAGCTCTGGTTCATGGCCGCGCTGATGACCTGGCCGAAGCCGATCTCCTTTGCTCTGGCAAAGTCCGGAAGCAGATAGAACTTCACGCCTTCCGCAGCTCCGCTTAATGTCAGGCTGTGCGCCGCAAGGATCACGATCAGGATAAGAAGCCCCAGCATCATGCCCTTGGTGATGCGCTCAATGCCGGACTGCAGGCCGAGGCTGCAGACCAGGATTCCAGCAGCAACTGTGATCACCATGAAGACAGTCATCTCGACGGGATTTGCCAGCATTCCGGTAAATACGCCTGCGACCTCCTCCTCCGCGATCCCGGAGAAAGTTCCGGTCAGGAACTTGAAGAAATAGTCGAGGATCCAGCCGGAAACGGTCGTATAGTACATCATCAGAAGGTAGCATCCAATAATGCAGACCCAGCCGTGCAGATGCCACTTGCTGCCTGCAGGCTCAAGAGCCTTATAGCCTTGTACAACGGACTGTCTGCTTCCGCGGCCAACGGCAAGCTCCATGGTCAGTACCGGAGCGCCCATGATGACCAGGAAGATCAGGTAAAACAGCACGAATACGCCGCCGCCGTACAGACCGGTAATAAACGGAAACTTCCATACATTGCCGATACCGATCGCGCAGCCTGCGCTCACCAGCAGAAATCCCAGTCTGGATTTAAAATTCTCTCTGTCCATAGTATCCTCTCTTTCATACACGGCAGTATAAACGTACCTGCCGCCGTTCAGTGCAAATCCCGGGCCGTCTGTAAAACACCAGACGGGCAGACTTACAATCTGCCCATCAATATACCACACGATATAGGATTTTTCTATAAAATTTCAATGATTCAATGTATAAAAGTAAAGTTTTTTACCTTTATCTTCCAGCCGTCATTCTTACGGCTTTTCCGGGCCGGCCGGGACCTTGCCCTTATTCCTTCTCGCCTCGCTCCGCTCCACAAAGTCATGATAGACAAAGTTCAGGATCGCGACGACAGGGATCGCGAGAAGGATGCCCATCACGCCGAAGAGCTTGCCGCCGACGATAACGCCGATCACGATCCACACGCCGGGAACGCCCAAAGTTCCGCCAAAGAGCCTCGGCTTTATGACATAGCCGTCCACCATCTGCAGGATCAGGGTGAAAATCAGGAAGATCGCGGCATCGATCGGCTCCGCAAAGATCAGAATGAAGGCGCCGATACCCGCACCGACGAAGGGGCCGAAGGTGGGCGCGAGGTTGGTCACGCCGACGATCACCGAGATCAGCACCGCGTAGGGCATGCCCGTGATCAGCATGAAGATTGCATTGATTACGCCGACGATCAGCGCGTCGAGGATATCTCCTACAACGTATTTGCCCATAATGTCGTTGCATCGGACGGCAAACTGACGGAAGCTCACATAGCGCTTCTCATCGATCAGGCAGCGGCAGAGGCGGTCGATGCCCCGGAGCATGCGCTTCTTATCCGCAAGGAAGTAAAGCGCCAGGATGATGCCGATAAAGATGTTGAAGGACTTGCCTCCCAGGCTGAAGGAGCCGCTGATGATCTTGTTGGCGTTGCGGGAAAGGAAGCGGGCGATCTCGTTGAAGAAGTTATCACTTAAGTTGACCAGCTCGCTGATGTCGAGATTCAGTGCGCTCGCGCGGTCCCGGATATCCCTGAAAAGCGTGGAAAGCTTTTCAGAATAGAAGTTGATATTCGCGATAAACTGAAAAACACTGGCGATCAGCTGCGGGATCATGAAGCTCATCAGAAGGCTTAAGAGCACCGCAACCGTAACGAGCGCAAGGACCATGGAAAGGTTGTAGCGGACCTTCGGATGCGGGATCGCCCTGAGGGGGTGCAGCTCGATCCACTGGATCAGAGGCGTTACGACGTAGGCGATGATGACGCCGATAATGATGGGCTCGATCACATTCAAAAACGAGCTGATCGTGCCCAGTACGCCCCTGATATTACTGAAGAACAGATAAACAAGCACGGCCGAACAGGTCGCGATCGTATATGGAATCCATTTTCCTTCTGTAAAGAAACGCTTGTTCATAAATCCTTATTGCCTCGAAGAAATATCATAAATCTCTTTGCCGCACCCGGCCGGGATCAGCGGGCTGCAG
Organism: uncultured Lachnospiraceae bacterium; assembly: GCA_946537585.1. Taxonomy (GTDB): domain Bacteria; phylum Bacillota; class Clostridia; order Lachnospirales; family Lachnospiraceae; genus Avilachnospira. Next base: position 733 of record CAMNFX010000156.1, on the reverse strand, counting down.
GCCTTAAGGGCAGTATCACAAAAAAGCTTACGGCGCTCAGCCTTTTGCCTCCTCCGAAGGAAGCATCCCGTAAAGAAGGCGGTAGAGCTCTCCGGCGTCCTCTGAGGTCATGGCAAGACAGCTTCCTACCCTGAAGGGCACATCCTTTGCCGCTTCCCTTAATGCCATCCCCTTATCCGTGATGCAGACCCTCACAACTCTCTCGTCCTCAGGAAGACGGCAGCGTGTCAGATACCCGTCCTTTTCCATCTTCTTGATGACAGGCGAGACCGTGCCGTTATCCAGATAGAGCCTTCTGCAGAGGTCTCCTACCGTGATCTCCTTCTGCTCCCACAGCACCAGGCATACGAGGTACTGCGTATAGGTCAGTCCCAGCGGCTTTAAATACGGGCTGTACTGATTGATCACATGCCGTGCGGCCGCGTAGAGCGGAAAGCACAGCTGGTTATCCAGCTTCAGCTGGCTGTAACCGTCTTCTTTCATCCGGACGGCAGCCTCTGCCTCAGGTGCTGCTGCCGGCTTTTTCCTGTTTTCTTTTTCTGAATGCTTCTCTTTAAGAGACATCATCGTGCTCCTGATATCGGACGGCCGTCTGGCCGTGATCCGGTTGTTCCTGGTATGATCCGGTAAGCTGATGCTGCCCTTTCAGGCCTTTCCGGCAGCCGGATCCTCTTACATGCCGTTCGTTCGCCAAAGGCTGACGGTTACATTGCGTCAAACATATTTCTGATTT
>CAMNFX010000155.1 GCA_946537585.1 uncultured Lachnospiraceae bacterium | reverse complement strand
AAAACAACCGTCAGGGCAACTTTGCCAATGCTCTTTCCCTGGTCATTTCTCATAGGCAGTCTCCTGTAAGTTCCAAGATAAGATAATGACTTTCAGTAACTGTTTGGCACCGGCCAAACAGTTATTTCTATCATACAATCTTTTGAGCCGGGGTGCAACAGACACAAGCAGGAAGTTTAGCTGACCCGTGCGTATCAGAAGCGATTGCATTTTCCGGATGATTCAGTGATAATGAATAATGCCTGATTCAATTCCACCCTGCCTCGCATCAGGTAAGCATGCCATGGAATCAGGATATGAGGAGGAAGACAATATGCAGTATGATTTCGGAAAGATCCGGCAGGCTCTGCAGGATGAATATATGGCAGCAATGGTCGTCGGATTCGGGGAGGATACGCCGGATCTGATGGAGCTGCAGTATGCTTCGGAGGACTGGCTGATGCAGGAAGCGGAGCGCCGCGGGTTTGATATGAATGAATTTGCTGCCGACGAGGAAGAAAACGAGGATAAGCCGTGATGATCCCGGAACAGCCTGATATATTTCAGGAAGACCATTCCTTCAAAGCTCATTCTGACGCAGAAAAGGAGCCTGTGCTTCTGAGCGGCAGAAAGCTTTATCTTGCAGGACGGGGGATCAGCGGCCTGAAACAGGACCTTCAGGGCGGGTGTCCGGTCTTTTTCTGGCCGATGTCCGAGCAGCACGGAAAGGATATTGCACAGGCTGCGCAGTATGTCTGTGCACGGGTCAATGAACTGACCAGGGATACGGATCTGTATTTGCTGGCAGCGTTTACAGTGGATGACTGGAATCTGGAGCTGTCTCCCTGGAATGCTGAGATCCCTGAGATCGGGCAGTCCTTTGGAGGCGGTGCCGGTCTTACTCTGCAGTGGATCCTGGAGGATGCGTTTTCCTATATTCGCAGCAGGTCTTTAGCTGCGCATGATCCGGAAGATCCCGGTCCTGCCGCTTTTCCGGCCTACGCAGTCGGATATTCGCTTGCCGGGCTCTTTTCCCTGTGGGCGGAGCTTGAAACGCGTGAAAAAAAGATCTTTGCCGGTGCTGCCGGATGCTCTGCGACCATGTGGTTCCCGGGGTGGCTCGAGCATGCACGGAAGAAGACTGAAAAGGAAGCTGATGCTGTTTTAACCTCAGAGGAAGGTCAGGGAAGCGCCGACATGACAGGACCTGACATTTACTTAAGCCTTGGCGGGAAGGAACACCTGACACAAAACGCATTTATCGCATCGATCGGGGAAGCGGTCCGGTCTTACGACAGACTGCTGGATTCCGATCCGGCGGTCCTCAGGCATGTTCTGGAAATGAATAAGGGAGGCCATTTTGCAGACCCTGAAAAGCGGGTGGCAAAGGGGATCGCCTGGCTCCTCAAGTCCCGTAATACAGCGGAAAAAGGCTGATTCTCACCTTCGGAAAACGCAGCGGACGGAGCAGCAATGTCTTCTAAAAGGAACAATCCGGCACCCGTAAAAATGTCCGAAATCAAAGAAAATGTCATTGACATGCTCAAACCAATATGGTATAGTGACATGGCTGTGAGGAACAGCGGTATGCTGATGTAGCACAGGTGGTAGTGCGTCGCATTGGTAATGCGGAGGTCACGAGTCCGAGTCTCGTCATCAGCTCTTTGAAAAGCCCTTGATTCAAGGGCTTTTTTGCTGTCACAAAAACCTTATCTGTTTCAGTATCCCTGTTATTCCATAAACGTTTCCATATCCTTACGGTTATCTGACATTTTCAGCATCCTCTTGCTTTGTATTTGCCAGCCGTGTTATGATTGTTTTCGTTCGCCGCGCCTCATGGCGGACCCGGCACTCCATGCAGAGAAGGCTTTCGTTGACTTTCAGAGTAAACAAGTTCGGCATGGCACCCGCCATGCAGGAAGGAGGCATCATATGGATATACCGCAGATCGACCTTGCCGCTACGGGGACCAACATCCGCCGCATGCGGAAGGCGCGGGGCATCAGCGTCATCGAGATCAGCGAAAAGCTGATGATCGACAAGCAGGCGGTCTACCGCTGGGAGTACGGCAAGTCCCTCCCGCAGCTGGAAAACTGTCTGGCACTGGCCCGGATGTTCCACACCACAATCGAAGACATCTTAATAGAAAAGGGAGAGACGGTTTCGTCTCTCCCTTTCATTAAACCTGTAGTTGAACTGTCTGCAGGATCATCAGCGTTTAAGCGCTTCTTTCATGGATCTGATATATTCACCGACATATGGCGCCGAATCCTTCCCGTGCTCCGCGATGATCCGGATGATGGCCGAGCCCACGATCGCCCCGTCGGAAACCGCAGCCATGGCTGCTGCCTGCTCCGGCCTGCTGATGCCGAAGCCAACGGCACAGGGAACATCCGTTTCGCCGCGGATGATCTTTACGATCGATGTAAGGTCCGTGCGGATCTCATTCCGAACCCCTGTCACACCAAGGCTGGAAACAATATAAATGAATCCTTCCGCATCCTTTGCAATGGCAGCCACGCGGTCTTTCGAGGTCGGTGCGATCAGTGAGATCAGGTCGATCCCGTAACGGCGGCAGAGCGGAAGAAACTCCTCCTTTTCTTCATAAGGAAGATCCGGAAGGATCAGTCCGTCGATCCCGACATCGGCGCAGCGCCTGATAAAACCGGCTGCCCCGCCGGAAGGCTTTTGGGAGGATCCGTTTTTTTCCGGCTGCACATCATCTGTCCTTCTTTGTTCCTGTACAGATCCCTCCGCTTTCCTCTCCTTATGGTCTGCCGGAACTGCCAGGCCGCTTACGCCGTCCCAGCGATAGGAGTATACGACGTTGGCATAGGTCATGAATACCATGGGAATGGTCAGGTCCTTCCTCAGCTCCTGCACCATGTCAAAGATCTTATCCGTGGTCACGCCGCCGGAAAGAGCGCGGATGTTCGCCTCCTGGATCACCGGGCCTTCCGCTGTCGGATCCGAGAACGGTATGCCGAGTTCAATCAGATCCGCGCCGTTTTCAGCGGCAGCCCGTATGATTTCAGCAGTTGTTTCCAGATCCGGATCCCCGCAGGTGATGAAGGGAATAAATGCCTTGCCATGCTCAAATGCTTTCTTTATATTACTCATCTTGTCTTTTACCTTTCCGGTTTATTCGAAATCCCGCTTTCATGTATAATGCGGCTTAAGCACCGCTGAGGCCGGGGCAAAAATGCCCCGGTACAGACTTTTACTCACGGATCTCTTCGCCCCGGTACCTGGCGATCGCCGCGCAGTCCTTGTCTCCGCGTCCGGAGATCGTGATCACGATGATCTGGTCCTTTCTCATCTGCGGAGCAAGCTTCATGGCATAGGAAACGGCATGCGCCGACTCGATCGCCGGGATGATGCCTTCTGTCCTTGCCAGATACTCAAAGGCCTGCACTGCTTCCTCATCACTGACCGGCACATACTCCGCTCTTCCGATATCATGCAGATATGCATGCTCCGGTCCGATTCCCGGATAATCGAGTCCTGCGGAGATCGAATACACCGGTGCGATCTGTCCGTATT
>CAMNFX010000154.1 GCA_946537585.1 uncultured Lachnospiraceae bacterium | reverse complement strand
ATGGTTTACACGGCGGTATGTATCAGTTGTTTTTTCACTTTTTATGTAATAAAATTAAGGAAACGCTGCTTTAGGAGTTTCCATACCATACCGATACAGCCGGTATTCTTCAGATATATTCAATCAATCTGCTACAGGAGATACTGTTTTGAACTATAAGAGGCTTTCTGAAAAGAAGTGGTATAACGGCGCCGTCATCGTATGCATCGGAGTCGCATTTTACGTCCTGCTGACAAATCTCGGAACCGTTTTCAGCGTTCTGAAGACTTTTATCGGATACTTTAAACCGGTCATACTCGGCATGGTGTTCTCCTATATTATCAGTCCTCTGGCAAAATTCTTCTATTACCGGGTCTTCAAAATGATGAAGCTTGGAAACACCCGCTGGTATGTTTCCGTAGTGCTTGCTTTCTTGCTTGCTCTGCTTGTTGTCCTGCTTCTTGCCGGAACACTGATCCCGCAGCTGCTGCAGAGCATCATGCTTTTTTCCGAAAACATTGACGAGTACTCAAGATCGCTGATCCGTTTCCTGGAAAACAGTCCGCTCAGGGATTTCATCGATACGAACGGCATGGAGACGATTTCACAGAATGCCATGAGCTCGATCTCCTCCTTTGTCAAAGAAAATTCCGGCAGCATTTTAAGTCTTGCCGCCAACTCCGGAAAGGGCATACTGACCACCGTCATTTCCCTGATCCTCGCGATCTATCTGCTGCTCGACAGCCGGCGTCTTGCCGCCTGGTCAAAGCGTCTGATCCGGGCTCTGCTGCCCATGGATGCTTATGAGTTATACCTCGATTTCACTCTGCGCTGCGACACGATTCTGGTGAGCTACCTCGTTCAGAGCCTGCTCGATTCCCTGATCGTCGGCGGCGTCTGCGCCATCTTCATGGCCGTCTGCAGAATGCCCTATATCGGTCTGATTTCCGTGGTCGTAGGCGCCACGAATCTGATCCCCAATTTCGGTCCCATTATCGGCGGCGTAATCGGCGCTTTCATTCTTTTACTGGTCAACCCCATGTATGCACTGATGTTTTCCATTTTCTGTGTGATCCTGCAGTTCTGCGACGGATATATTCTGAAGCCGAAGCTGTTTTCCAATTCTCTTGGTGTTTCCGGACTGGCCATCCTGGTTTCTACGATCGTTCTGGGAAACATGTTCGGTATCATCGGCATCCTTCTGTCGATTCCAATCGCGGCGGTCTTAAGCTTCGTCTACAATGATTATTTCCTGCCCTGGCTGGAAAAGCGCAGACACATCACGAAGTAAGCGGCAGCGCCGGCTTCCTGTTGGGCTTCAGCCTTTACGGTCCGGACACTTCGCCTTATATGATCCTATCAGATCCCGTTTAACCCGGAAAGGAGCAGCAGATATATGAGCATGATCGAGTCCCTGCAGTTATCGTCTGCAGCATCCGTGATCATCAGCATGTCGCTGATCCTCCTGTCCGGATTCCTGATGACACGTATAACTAAGCTCCTCCGGCTTCCCAATGTTACAGCCTATATCGTGGCAGGCATTCTGATGGGACCCTTTGCCTTCAATCTGATCCCGCAATCCTTTGTGGAACGGTCTGCCTTTCTTCCGGATATCGCCCTAAGCTTTATTGCTTTCGGCACCGGTGAGTTTTTCAAGCTGGAGGTTTTGCGTAAAAGCGGTGCGAAGGTCCTGGTGATCACAGTAATGGAGTCGTTTGTCACCGTAGTGCTGGTCTTTCTTCTGATGTATTGTATCCTGGGCTTAAGCCTTCCTTTCTCAGTCGTGCTCGCAGCCCTCTCGGCAGCTACAGCACCGGCTTCCACCATGATGACCATCCGTCAGACCCACGCGCGGGGCGACTTCGTGGATACCCTGCTGCAGGTCGTGGCGCTTGACGACGTAGCAGGTCTTATCGCCTATTCCGTGGCTGTCTCGATCGCGGAAAGCTCGCTTTCGGGCAGAGGCTTCCATATACAGGAGCTTATCCGGCCGATCCTGACAAACCTCGGCGTCATCCTGCTGGGCGGTCTGTTCGGACTATTCCTCCGCGCTTTACTGAGTCCGGGGCGCAGCAAGGACAACCGTCTGATCGTGGCGATCTCTCTTCTGTTCGGCTTCTGCGGCATCTGTACCTGGCTGGATATCTCTCCGCTCCTGGGCTGCATGATGATGGGCGCAGTCTATTCCAACCTGATCACAGACGAAGACAAGCTCTTCAAGCAGCTGAACTACTTCAGCCCTCCGATCCTGCTGCTCTTCTTTGTGCGCTCCGGCATCAGCTTTGACTTAAGCGCTCTGTTTTCACAGTCAGGAGCCATTGGAGCCGTCCCTCTCCTCGGTGTGGGAGTCGCCTATTTCCTGATGCGCATGGCCGGTAAATACAGCGGTGCATACCTTGGATGCAGAATGACAGGAAAAGACAGGAAGGTACGTAACTGGCTCGGCCTGGCGCTCTTTCCGCAGGCCGGCGTCGCGATCGGCCTGGCCGCACTCGGTGCCAGGATCCTCGGAGGGGAAGCGGGCAATGCTTTAAACACCGTCATTCTTTCCTCGAGCATCCTGTATGAGCTTATAGGTCCCGGCTGCGCCAAGCTTTCCCTGTATATGTCCGGAGCTTATTCCGACAAGCTGGAGGAAATGGTCGATGTTTCCGAAACGGATGAAAACGGAGTTCCAAAAACCAATGTACAGCTTCTGATCGAACGGATCAACAAGATCCAGGAGGAGCTTCCGGATCACAGCATGCCGGAGGATGAGCGGGCGTTCACTGAGGGCGCCGAGGAGTGGTACGATCTGTATCATGGCCATTTCCGCATGCATCAGAACCGTCACTGAATAATATCACCCCAGAAGGAGATTCTCGCATGAGTTTTTACGACCCTATATCTTCATTGCTCGGCAGCTGGGCCGCAGAGCTTTCGCTTCCCGGCATTCTGCTGCGTATTGCTCTGGCGGTGGGACTTTCATCCATCATCGGCTGTGAGCGCGCCAGGAAACGCCATTCAGCCGGTCTTCGTACCTTCATCCTGATCACGATGGGGGCCTGCATCACCATGATGATCGACAGGGGACTTGATTTGACAGGCAGTGGGCATATCTATCTGATGAGTGCCGCGGTGATCATCGCGATCGCCATCATCAGCTCCAACTCTCTTGTTTTCAGCTCCCGCAACCAGATCAAGGGGCTGACCACCGCAGTCGCCATGTGGGCCTGCGGCATCTTAGGACTCACGATCGGCGCAGGACAGTATACGATCGTGCTGGTCTCCTTTGCCGCGACCATGATCATCCTGTCCTTCCTGACAGGCGCAGAGATCTGGCTCAAGAACCGCTCAAATTATTTTGAAGTTCACCTGGAGCTCAAGGATGCCTACTATCTTCAGAATTTCATCACGACCATCCGGAAGCTGAACCTTAAGATCGATGACATTGAAGTCAACCCTGCATATCACAACTCAGGCTTAAGCGTTTATTCCATTGCGATCTCCATCGGCAGTGAAGAGCTCAAAAAATACAAGACTCACGAAGAGATCATTGAAGCTTTAAGCTCTCTTGAATATATCTATCATATCGAGGAGATCATCTGA
>CAMNFX010000153.1 GCA_946537585.1 uncultured Lachnospiraceae bacterium | reverse complement strand
TCAGCTTATATACAACCAGGTGCGGTTCATCGCATGGAGGTTTATGATGAAAGAACAGGTACAGAAGATATTGGACGAGCTGACCGGGCGCTACCCCTCTCTCGAAAAGATCAGAGGGGAGATCGCAGACGCCTATGAGATCCTGAAGGAATGCTATGATCATGGCGGAAAGCTCCTGATCGCCGGCAACGGCGGCTCCTGCGCGGACAGCGAGCATATCGTAGGTGAGCTGATGAAGGGCTTCTGCAAAAAGCGTCCTTTATCAAAGGCGCTTATCGACCGGATCGCCTCGATCGATCCCGACCCTGATCCGAAGCTTTCCGAAAAGCTTCAGCAGGGTCTTCCCGCGATCGCGATCACGGGACATAACGCCTTGAGCACCGCATTTGCCAATGACGTGGACGCGGATTACTGCTTTGCCCAGCAGATTGCAGGCTACGGCAGACCGGGAGACGTATTCTTAGGGATCACGACCTCCGGAAACAGTAAAAACATCATGCGCGCGGCAGCTGTCGCAAAGGCGATGGACCTTAAGGTCATTTCGCTTACCGGCCGCGACGGCGGGAGGGTCCGGCAGCTTTCCGACTGCGCGATCATCGTGCCGGAGCAGGAGACCTATAAGATCCAGGAGCTGCATCTGCCGGTCTATCACGCGCTCTGCCTGATGCTCGAGGAGACGTTTTTCACAAGATGAAACACTGCTTTGCGATAAGTGCATACGGAGAATCTCCCTATCTGGAGGAGTGCATCCGCTCCGTGACCGGGCAGTCGTTTCCGACGCGGGTGATCATCTGCACATCAACGCCCAATGAACTGATCCGGGAGCTGGCGGAAAAATATGCGCTTCCGCTCTTTATCCGCGAAGGGGCCAGCTCTCTGCACGCGGACTGGAACTTTGCCGTGGAGACCGCGGTAAGGGAAACGGGTGCGGAACTGGTCACCGTCACCCATCAGGACGATGTCTATCACAGGGATTATGCAAAGGCCCTGAGGGCAGCATGGCAGATGTATCCCGATTTGAGTGTCTTCTGCACAAGATACCGCACGATCAACGCCAAAGGGGAGCTCATCCCGGGGCAGGCGGAGAGCGTAAAGCGCTTTATGCGCCTGCCGCTTCGGATGCGGAAGCTTGCGGACCGCAGCCTTATAAAGCGTTCCGCTGTACAGTTCGGCAATGCGATCGGCTGCCCCACCTGTACCTACGCGGTACAAAAGACCGGCCTTCCCCTGTTTCAGAATGAGTATCATTTCGTGATCGACTGGGATACGCTGCTTCGCTTAAGCCGTTTGCCCGGCCGTTTCGTCTGTCTGGAGAAGGAGCTCTTAGATTACCGCATTCATGACCAGGCGGAAACAAGGAAAAATATACAGAATCATGTCCGGGAGCAGGAGGAAAGCGCCATGTACGAAAAAATGTGGCCCCGTCCGATTCCCCGGATCCTGATGCATTTTTATAAAAAGGCCTATCAGGCCTACGGCCCGGCCGATGAATGAGCTGATCAAGATACTGACAAGAGAAGAGAATGTCCGGATGCAGTATGAGATCCTGCTTATGCTTCTTGCATTTGCCGTTCCTGCGCTGAAAATAAAGAGCAGAAAAAAGCTGGCGGCTGCATGGGCTCTTGCGGCAGCGGTCTTTGCCTGGCTGCACCGGATACTGCTGCCGGCAGTGGTATCCGGCCTCTACCTCTATATGATCGCCGGCATCCTTGCCGTGCTTTTATACCTGGATCCGAAGGCCTTCCTGAGGCCTGCCGCCGCTGTGAAAAAGGCACTCAGCCCCTATCTTGAACAGCCCGCAGTCCTCTATGCCCTCATTCCTCTCCTGATCCTCATGATCCAGCTGTGCCGGATCAACATTGCCATTGACTATGATTCCCTGCGCTATGGTCTGCGTTCTGACGTCCTCCTGACCGGGGGACACGGGTTCCGCGGTTTTTTCGAAAACACGGGCCTCGTAAATCTGGTCTACAGCTATCCGAAGGGCTTTGAGGTACTGACGAGGCCGCTGTATTTCGGACATACCTGGGGTTACATTCTATGCGTCAATTTCTGGGTACTGGCTGTGATCTGGCTGATGGCGGACCTTATCACGAGAGAGATCACCGGAAATGTAAAGGCCGGCATCTTTACGGCCTGTCTCCTTTCCATGGTGCCCGGCATCAGCAACATGGCTCTGACCGCAAAGAGTGATCTGATGACCCTTTTGTGTCAGCTGATCTTCCTTTACTGCTGCGTGCGCTACGTAAACGCAGACGCTGCGCCGAAAGGGAAGGATCATGCGCTCTGCGGGAGGCTGACAGGCTGCGGTCTTGCGGCCCTTGCCGCAAGCTATGCCTTAAAACCGACGGCATTGGTTTTTTCCTCCCTGCTCGGTCTCACCGCACTGATCATGCTTCTGCGGTATGAAAAACAACAGGGCGGAAGACTTTTGTTCAGCTCTGCAGGGTGCAGAGTCCTCATTCCGGCGATTCTTTTTACGCTGCTGATGACCGCGCGAACATTCCTGATCACCGGGATGCCCTTTACCAGCATTTTTACAGGCGTATTTGAGCGCCTCGGAATGACGCTTCACTATCCCTTCCGTGTTCAGCAGGCAAGCAGCAAGGCGCCGCTTGCACTGACCGATACGGTCCGCTTTTATCTCGGCAGGCTCTTCGGTTTTCTCTTCTGTCCTGTCGGGGAGGATATGCTGCACGTGCAGATGGCCTGGGGCGGTCTGGCGTTTACGCTGGTCCTGATCGCGGGACTCCTCGGGATCCGGAAGGTCCCTGAGCAGATGTCAGAGCTGAACCGTCTGCAGGAGGTCGGCACGCCGCGCGCTGCGGACCCGGAGAGGAAAGGCAGGACCTTAAGCAAAGCAGGCTTTTTGCTTACGGCGGCAGCCTCGGCGGTGACGGGAGCCGTCTCTCTTCTGACACTGTATTTTCTGTATCAGATCGACGGAAACTATTACGGACTGCTTTACGCGCTTGTGATCATCACCGGCAGCTCCGTGATCTCGGTACGAGCGGCTTACGAAGTATCCCCGCTCGGAAAGAACCTTCCAAAGCGCTTCAGCCAGAAGATGGACCGCGCGATGATCATGCTCTCCGCAGTCATGATCTGGTTTACGGCATTTACCGGATGGGCAGGCCCGGTCGGCTTTACGCCGGTCGATCCCGTGAACCGGGGCTACTACAATCATGAAGTCGAGTTCGGGATCTCTGACCCGATGCACTGGGACAGGCATACACGGGTCGTCGCCTTTGCATCTGAGCCCGACTGTTATCTGCTGAAGGGAAGAGTTGAGAGCTGGGTCGACATCGACGGTACCGGCGGCAACGTCTATCTCACGGATACCAAGCTCAATATCTTCAAGGAATATTTAAGCTTTGCCGATATCGACTATATCTACGCCGATCTGAGATTCCTGCATGACAGGGAGGACGAGCGGCATAAAAGGGCCGATACGCTGTTTACCTACATGCTCGAGGACGGTGATTTCGAGAGCGTCGTGCTTGCAGAGAACACCTCGTCCCAGATCTTTGCGAAGATCGATAAGGAGAGGATGGCAGAGGACTGGGAGGTCCCGCTGTCCGA
>CAMNFX010000152.1 GCA_946537585.1 uncultured Lachnospiraceae bacterium | reverse complement strand
CATGAAAACCGTGATCATGGCCGGCGGACGCGGCACACGTATTTCTGCACTTTTTCCTGATATCCCGAAGCCCCTGATCCCCGTATGCGGAAAACCGGTACTGGAATGGGAGCTGATGAGCCTTAGGGAGCAGGGATTTACGGATATCATTCTCACCGTTTCCCATATGGCGGACAGGATCCGGGAGTATTTCGGCGACGGGAGCCGCCTGGGCGTCTCCATTGAGTACTTCGTGGAAGAAAAACCCCTGGGAAATGCCGGGGCCCTTTTCAAGCTCGGCCTTACGGAGGATTTTCTTCTTTTGAATGCCGATGCGGTATTTGACGTGGATTTTCGCCGTTTTACAGAGTTTCACCGGCAAAAGGGAGGGCTCGTGACGCTGTTTGCCCATCCGAATTCCCACCCTTATGATTCGGGACTGCTGATCATGGAAGAGGACGGCAGTGTGGCAAAGTGGCTTGCAAAGGAGGATCCGAGGCCGGAATACTATAAAAATATCGTAAATGCCGGCCTGCATGTGATCAGCCCCGCGGCGCTTTCCCTAAGCGGCATCGATCCTGCGCTGATCGGCACGGAAATGAGCGGGAAGACTGTGAAGGCCGATCTCGACCGTGAGATCTTAAAGCCCTTATGCGGAACGCATGAGATGTTCTGCTATGTTTCGCCGGAGTATGTGAAGGACATGGGAACGCCGGAGCGCTTTGAAGCCGTTTCCGCGGATTTTGAAAGGGGAACTGTCGCCGCAAAGAATCTGCAGAAGCCGCAGAAAGCGATCTTTCTGGACCGCGACGGCACGATCAACCGCTACGTGGGCTTTTTAAGAAGGACAGAAGAGTTCGAACTGCTTCCCGGAGCTGCAGATGCGATCCGTTCAATCAATAACAGCGGATATCTTGCTGTTGTTGCCACTAATCAGCCTGTGATCGCAAGAGGCGAGGTGACGGTGCCGGGCTTAGAAGAGATCCACAACAAGATGGAGACCCTGCTGGGCATGGAGGGAGCATACCTTGACGGCATCTATTACTGCCCGCATCATCCGCATAAGGGCTTTGAAGGGGAGATCCCGGAGCTTAAAACAGAGTGTGAGTGCCGAAAGCCCAAGCCCGGCCTGCTTCTGAAAGCGGCTTCGGATCTGCATATCGATCTTTCCGCATCCTGGATGATCGGGGACGGGGAAAATGATGTGCTGGCCGGAAAGAACGCCGGATGTAAAACTGCGCTGATCGGTTCCGGGGACTTTGGCCAGGATGTGACGGCGGCTTCCTTAGAGGAAGCGGTCAGAACGATCCTGAACGCGTAAGAGGCTGCAGCGGTGCTTTCTTCGGCGGTATCGTGCAGGATTGAAAAACAGCACGGTCTGTGCTATCCTTTAAGCTAATGAATATTCTTCTGACAAGTGCCGGAAGACGGACATATATGGTCGATTATTTCAAGGAGGCCCTCAGAGGTGAGGGTCTTGTTTTTGTGGCCAATTCCGTGATGAGCCCCGCCATGACAAAAGGTGACGGCCATTTTCTGACACCGCTGATCTACAGCAGGGATTATATCCCCTTCCTTCTTGAACAATGCAAGGAAAGACAGATCGGCCTGCTGGTCTCCTTATTTGATATCGACCTGCCGGTGCTTGCGGCTCACCGCGATGAGTTCGCCGCCATAGGAACGACCGTGGCAGTCTCCGATCCGGAAGCGCTTCAGTACTGCAATGACAAGCTTAAGATGACCGAGAGGCTTTCCGGGGCCGGGATCCTTACCCCGCGCTGCTTTACGGATGTGGAAGAGGCGCTCCGCGAGATCCGGAAAGAGGAGGCGTTCTGGCCGCTTGTAGTAAAGCCGCGGTTCGGAATGGGGTCTCTTGGCATTCTGAAGGCTTATACGCCGGAGGAGCTTTCCGCAGTGTACGGTATGTGCGCACGGGAGATCGCGGGCACCTATCTTCGCTATGAATCCGCGGCATCCGGCGACCGTTCCGTTCTGATCCAGGAGATGTGCTCCGGACCCGAATACGGTCTGGATGTGATCTGTGATCTTTGCGGGAACTATGTAACGACCATTGTGCGCCGGAAGATGGGAATGCGCTCGGGAGAAACGGATGAGGCTGTGATCCTGGGACCGGACGATCCTGCCTGGACTTCTCTGAACAAAACCGGGGAGAAGCTGGCAGGGGCTTTAAAGCCGAGGGGACTGATCGATGTCGATGTGATCATCGACGAGGCGGAGCAGCAGCCCTTTGTGATCGACATCAATGCCCGGTTTGGAGGAGGATATCCCTTTTCTCACCTTGCGGGCGCGGATGTTCCGCGGGCGTATGTGCTCTGGATGAAGGGGATGGATGAAGCCGCAAGGGCAGCCTGTATGGGAGCTGTTCCGGGCATACACGGATTTAAGGATATCAGCATTAAGCGTATGGAAGCTGAGGGATAATATGCCAGAAACGATCAAACAAAGCCAGCCGGAAAGAAAGAAAAACAGTGATGTACTGCTGGTCATTCCCGCTTATAACGAAGCTGACAGCATTGAGCGGGTCGTTGACGAGCTGATCCGCGACTATCCGTCGCTCGATTACGTCGTAGTAACGGACGGCCCTACGGACGGAACCGACATCATTTGCCGGCGCCGGGGATATAATGCCGTGAATCTTCCGAAGAACCTGGGGCTTGCGGGCTGCTTTCACAACGGAATGAAATATGCCTCGGAAATGGGATACCGCTATGCGGTCCAGTTTGACGGGGACGGGCAGCATCGTCCGGAGTACATTGACGCGATGTATAAAAAAGCTTTAGAGGGCTACGATATCGTGATGGGCTCCCGCTTTCTGCCGCTTGACAAAAGTGCCGTCCCGGATGGAGCTTCTGAAGAGGAGTCCGAAATGAGCGGCATGCGAAGTCTGGGGTCAAGGCTGATCCGTCTTGCGATCTGGTGGAAGACGGGAAAGCGCGTCACGGATCCGACCTGCGGACTTCGGATGTACGATAAGCGGATCATTGATATGTTTGCCCGCCGGACGGACCTTGCTCCGGAACCTGACACGGTATCCCTTCTGATCATGAAGGGCGCAAAGGTCGCCGAGGTGCCTGTCCGTGTTGCACGGCGGGAGACCGGGGAGTCCTATCTCAAGCCGATGAATGCCATCCGGTATATGCGCCGGATGCTGGGATCTATCCTTCTGATGAGGACAAAGAGAAAGAACGGGAAAGAGCTTTCCGACGACTGACAGGATCATCATGGATCAGGATAAAACACTTAAAAAAGACTATCTGTGGAATACGATCGGCAGCGCAGTATATGCGCTGTCTGCTGTCGTACTCTCTTTTCTTGCCATGCATTTTGCCGGCCCGGAGGACGGCGGGATCTTCGGATTCGGGTTTTCCACCTTCGGTCAGCAGATGTTCATCATCGCATACTTCGGTATCCGTCCGTTTCATATCACGGATGTGAAGCATGAGTACAGCTATGAGGATTACCGGCGGCTCCGGGTCCTGACCTCACTGGCCGCTGTGGCTGCTGCGGCGCTGTATCTTCTCTTTATGCTTGCCGCAGGGCGTTATAACAGCCATAAGGCACTCATTATTTTTGTTCTGGCATTATACAAGATCGCAGACGGTATCGCTGATCTGTATGA
>CAMNFX010000151.1 GCA_946537585.1 uncultured Lachnospiraceae bacterium | reverse complement strand
CCACCTTCGGCTATAACTTGGGCATCAGCGACATGCAGGCGGCAGTCGGCTGTGCGCAGCTGAAGAAATTCCCGGGATTTGTGGAAAAGCGGAAGGCCAACTGGGCATTCTTAAAGGAAGCCCTGGCGAATACTGCTGACCGCATCATCCTTCCCGAGGCGGAGCCTCATTCCGATCCGAGCTGGTTCGGCTTCTGTATGACACTCGCTGAAGGGATCGACCGGACGAAGGCCCTTCGCTATATCGAAGACCACGGCGTACAGACCCGCCTTCTCTTTGCAGGAAATCTCACAAAGCAGCCCTGCTTTGACTCTGTCCGCGGCGACGGAACATCCTACCGCGTGGCAGGAGACCTTACCAACACAGACATCATCACCGAACGAACCTTCTGGGTCGGCGTCTATCCCGGCATGACGGATGACAGGCTGAGCTACATGGCGAAAACGATCCGGGAAGCGGTCCGGCAGCAGTAAATGTGAAGGCACTCCGGTTTCGGACGCAGGCGCATTTGGCGCTAGCAGGAACGGCGACAGTGCGATTTGTGCAGAATGGCCGTATAAGCGATCCTGCGCAAGCGAAGCGCAGACGACAGGTCGCGCATAGGCCAGGCAAACAATCGCACGAGCCGCCCGCGAAGCGTCAAAATAAGACCTGCGCTGAAACCGGATGCATTTGATAAATGGGAGTGTATCATGAGCACCATCAAAGTGTACAACACCGTCCGTCTGAAGGAAGCACAGGATGCGAGTCTTGAGATCCTGCTGGAGATCGACCGCATCTGCCGCGCGAATGACATTAAATATCTTCTGGACTCCGGCACACTGCTCGGCGCCGTCCGTCATAAGGGTTTTATTCCCTGGGACGATGACGCTGATATTGCCATGACCAGGGATCAATTCGACCGCTTTTACAAGCTGATCCGGGAGAATAAAGAGGACGGCCTTCCGGATACGATGGAGCTTGTGATGCCGGATGAGTACCGGGGCGGTGAGGCCTTTTATGATTTCACGCCGCGGATCATTTATCTGAATTCCCGGAGGCGTCTGGAGACGCCCGAGATGGATTTTTATGAAGGAAAGCTCAATCATCTCTGGGTCGATATCTTTATTCTGGATAATATCGCGGACAGCCCGCTCGCGGATAAAACGACGCGCCTTCGTCAGAAGATGCTCTACGGCTATGCCATGGGCAAGCGCTACGCCCTTGATTACAGCAAGTATTCACCTTCGGATAAACGGAAGGTGGAGGCTCTTGTGAAGATGGGCAGGAATAAGAGCATGAAGGAGATCTTCCGTGCTCAGGAGGAGCTTTCCAGAAAGTATAACGGGAAGAAGACGAAGCGCATGTATTACTCCAACTATCAGCCGGATTATCTTCATGATACTCTCGAGCGGGAATGGAGCGAAAACACGACGGAGCTGGAGTTTGAAGGGCATATGCTGATGGCGCCGAAGGAGTATGACAAGGTCCTCAGGGTGATCTACGGGGACTATATGACGCTTCCGCCGGAGGATCAGAGGGTGCCGTCACATTCCGATGATATCGAGGTCTACAAGGACGGAAAGCCGCAGGAGCCGATCGTGCGGAGCCGGAGTCATTAACAGGAATTTCTGAAAAGCAATGGGTAAGACAGTCAGTGTGATCGTTTCAGTCTACAACGAAGAAAAGGGACTGAAGCAGTTTTATGAGACATGCAGCAGAATACTGAAGGAAATGGTAAATGCCGCAGGCAGGTCGGACAGTGAGGACGTCAGAGAACAGCCGGCAGAAGACTACCAGCTGCTTTTTGTGAATGACGGCAGCGTCGATCAGAGCGCGAAGATCCTCGAGGAGCTGAGGCAGCAGGATCCGGAGCATATTTCGGTGATCCGTTTTTCCAGAAACTTCGGACATGAGGCGGCTATGACGGCCGGACTTGACTATGCGCGGGGCGACTGGCTGATCTTTATGGATGCCGATCTGCAGCATCCGCCCGCCATGATCCCGCAGATCATGGCATGCTTTGCCGAAGGCTTTGATGTCATCAACATGGTCCGTACGAAGAATGAAGAGGCGGGCGCCATGAAGAACCTCACCTCCGGACTTTTCTATAAACTGATCAATCAGATCTCGGATGTGAAGATGGAGCCTGCGGCTTCGGACTTTTTTGCCATGAACCGCGCGGCTGCGGATGTTCTCCGACATAATTACCGGGAGAAGGTACGCTTCTTAAGAGGCTTTGTCCAGAACATCGGTTTTCGGAAGACCACGCTTTCCTATGAGGCGGGGACAAGGGTCGCAGGCACAAGCCACTACAGCTTCAAAAAGCTCTGGAAGCTTGCGATGGATACGATCATCTGCTTTTCCAATCTGCCGCTCAAGCTGGGCATTTATGCGGGACTTCTTTCAGGCCTGCTCGGCGTACTGCTCATCATTTACACGCTGTTTACAAGGCAGGGAGCGCCAAGCGGCTATGCGACCATTGTGATCGTGCTCTGTTTCATGTTTGCCGTGCTCTTCATGCTGCTTGGCATCATGGGAGGCTATATCGCGATCATGTTCCGGGAGATGAAGGACCGGCCGATCTATATCGTCGAAGACTTCAAGGACGGGAAAAAAGATATACCGGCGGCAGCAGATCCTCTATCACCGGCCAGGTGATCGCTTGCTGCGGCGGCGCAAGCCTCGTATAAGAAGCAGAGAAGTGAATTTTTACACATTAGGAAAATACCCGGGATCCGGATAAAAGGTATCCCGAAATAAAGATTACTACAGCAATGGGGCTGCCGGTCATACCGGCAGCTTTTTCTATAAAAGTGAATAAATATGCACAATATTTTTTAATTATTCTATTAAAATCATAGAATCCTTCAAAATATGGCAGCTCGCTGTTGCGGTTTTAAATCAAAAGAAGTAAAATGCCTTTGGCATAAATGTAATAGAACATCTGATGAATCTGATGATACAGGAGAAGCATATGGGAAAACGTCAGGATATTCATAAGGTAATGATCATCGGCTCCGGCCCCATCGTGATCGGTCAGGCATGTGAGTTCGACTACTCCGGAACACAGGCGTGCAAGGCACTGAGGTCTCTCGGGTATGAGATCGTACTCGTCAACTCCAACCCGGCCACCATCATGACGGACCCGGAGATGGCAGACAGGACGTATATCGAGCCTCTCAATGTAGAGAGAGTAACGGCAGTCATCGAGAAGGAGCGTCCCGACGCACTGCTTCCGAACCTCGGAGGACAGTCCGGACTGAACCTCTGCTCCGAGCTGTATAAGGCCGGCGTTCTGGATAAATATAATGTCAAGGTCATCGGCGTCCAGGTCGACGCGATCGAACGCGGCGAGGACCGGATCGAGTTCAAGAACACCATGAACATGCTCGGGATCGAGATGGCGCGCAGTGAAGTGGCTTACAGCGTTGAGGAAGCACTGGCCATCGCCGACAGGCTCGGTTACCCGGTCGTGCTCCGTCCCGCATATACCATGGGCGGTGCCGGCGGCGGTCTCGTGCATAACAGAGAAGAGCTCAAGGTCGTCTGTGCCCGCGGTCTGCAGGCATCCCTGATCGGACAGGTCCTGGTCGAGGAGTCTATCCTCGGATGGGAAGAGCTCGAGCTCGAGGTCGTCCGTGACAAGGACAACAACATGATCACGGTCTGCTTCATCG
>CAMNFX010000150.1 GCA_946537585.1 uncultured Lachnospiraceae bacterium | reverse complement strand
TCATTTTTTCCAGTATATCATATCTGCCCGGAATCATGTTCTTTAAATGACGCTATTCTTTTTTGTATATGGCAAGCAGCAAGCTCAAGGCCAAGGATCCGCTCGCTGATCAGCTCAAAACCCAATCTCAGCAAGCCAGCTGCCGACGGATCCCCTTACTTTCTCCTGCTCGTTCTGCGCGTCGCTGCCGCGAACTGCAAGTCCTTTCAGTACCTCTGCATCCGGGCAGGCACTCTGAAGTTTTTTATCAAACCCGGACAGGCCGCTTCCTTCATGCGTTGAGAAGGGGATCAGTGTCTTGCCTGAAAAATCATTATTTTCAAAGACCGTATACATGATCATCGGCCAGTCACCCCACCAGACCGGGGCCCCGATGAAGATCGTACTGAAGCTGTCAAGGTCCGGCAGTTCGCCGCTGCAGGCGGGTCTCGCTTTGTCACGCTGTTCCTGCTTTGCCACATCGGTCAGGGCGTCGTAAGTCATCGGGTAATGATCGTCGGCCGGCAGTACTTCAAACAGCTCCGCCCCCGTCTGCTCCGCGATCATCTCCGCGACGATGGCTGTATTTCCTTTCTCGATCTCGCCGACTACATACTGCTCACCGGTCCGCGAGAAGTAGATCACCAACGTGTCGGAGGAAT
Organism: uncultured Lachnospiraceae bacterium; assembly: GCA_946537585.1. Lineage (GTDB taxonomy): Bacteria > Bacillota > Clostridia > Lachnospirales > Lachnospiraceae > Avilachnospira. The sequence goes on along the minus strand of CAMNFX010000150.1, from coordinate 3,036 downwards.
TCTCTGTTTCCTCGACAGTCTCCTCAGGCGCCGAAGTATCTGTGGAAGCAAAGGAACTCCCATATCCCGTGATCATCAATCCCATTGCCAGAAGCAGTACAAATCCTTTCTTCATAATCGTCCTCCTCAAACCAATCCTTTGACGGACAGTTCCTGAAAAATGTCAGCAGATCTCTGTTATTTCATCTCATATGAAGGACGCCATGCAGCAAAGCCTGCCAGCTGTTCGTCCGTCCGGTGATAGTAACGCTCGCCTTTATCAAGCTTTGCGATCTCCGCCATTTCTTCTTCCGTCAGCTTGAAATCCAGGATATCCAGGTTGTCCTTGATATGATCGACATTCTTGCTGCCCGGGATCACTACAAAGCCCATCTGGGTATGCCAGCGCAGAATGATCTGTGCGGGAGTCTTTCCGTACTTCTTTCCCAGCTCAGAAAAAACAGGCTCATTCAGAAGGGATTTATCGCCGTGTCCCAGCGGGTACCAGCTCATCAGCCTGATACCGTACCGATCCAGAGTTTTGCGAAGCTCCTTCTGTGTGAAGTAAGGATGAGCCTCTACCTGGATGAACTGAGGAACGATCTCCCATTTGGTCTGAAGTTCCTCAATATATTTTCCTTCAAAGTTAGAGATGCCGATGCTCTTTGCTTTTCCTTCCTTATAGGCCTTTTCCAGCTGGCGGTATCCTGCGAGCCAGTTTCCTGCCGGCTGATGAATATACAGCAGATCCACATACTCTACGCCGAGACGTTCCAGTGTCTCGTCCACTGCATTTTCATTTTCATATTCACTCGGCCAGAGCTTTGTGGAAATGAAAACCTCCTCCCGTTTCAGTCCGCTGTCTTTGATCCCTCTTCCGCAGGCTCTCTCATTTACATAGGCATTGGCGGTATCCACCAGAGAATATCCCATCTTCAGCGCTTCCCGGACGCTGTTTTCAGCCTCCGCAGGCGAAAGCATAAAAGTTCCGATGCCGACCACCGGGCATTCTGTTTTATTATTCAGAGTGATATGTTCCATTTTGTTTTGCCTCCTTAGTAAGTTGATGCCTTGGAACTTGTCAGTTTCCAGTCTCCGTTTTCTTTTTTAAGTGTAAAATCGCCCTGCAGGCGCCACCTGTGTTTTCCTCCGCCGTAAACCGCTGCGAGGACTCTGCTTTTTCCGATCATGACGGCTTCATCGCCGTCTGTACGAACCTCAATACTGTCATGTTCTGCCGAATAATAATTGAATGTTCCGCCGGCCAGTCCCTTAAGGAAAGTCTCTTTTGACTGACGAACTCCTGTCATATGCTCCAGATAATAATCATCAGCCATCAGTGATCTCAGAAGATCGGTGTCTTTTCGGATCATTCCGTCCCAGTATTTCCGGTAAATATCCTTGATCTTTTCAGTTTCTGTCATTCTTTCTGCTCCTCCGGATTCAGATAGCGGATGACCTTGGCCGGCACTCCGCCGACGACCGCATAGTCCGGAACGTCTTTTGTGACTACGGCTCCCGCCGCAACGACCGCGTATTCTCCGACGGTGACTCCGGGACAGATCGTCACATTCATGCCCAGCCAGGCATTCTTTTTGATCGTGACTTTCCCGTAAGTATATGTTGTATGGCGTTCGTTCATGTCATGATTGATCGTTGCGATCCGAAGGCCCGGGGCCGACATGGATCCGTCTTCAAATTCGATCCCGCCGGATGCGGAAAGGATCGCAGAATGGTTGATGAAAACGCCTTTTCCGAATTTGACGCGGTTCCCGAAATCACAGATAAACGGAGTCAGAATGCGGACGTCATCCAGCTTTCTGCCGAACAGCTCCTCCAGATACCCGACATAGGAGGGATCGTCCGGCATGCAAGCGTTTGCCTTTGCGCAAAGTGTCCTGGCGCGCATCATCTCATCGACCGCGTCTTTAAAGTACGGCTCCCGCACATCCGTCGGGCCGCCCTTTTCCATAAGATCAAACACGTATCCTTTTTCGTATTCCATGCGGCACCTCCTTACATGACTCCGTTTGCTGCAAGCCATTTCCTGACACGGCCTGCTGCATTTGCCGCTTCACTTCCGGTTATGGACAGCCCGCTCTTTACTTCCGCACCGGGGCAGGCCTTTTTGATATCGCGTTCGCTGCCGCCCATGCCGCTGCCTTCGTTTGTGCAGAGTGGAAGGATCGTCTTGCCGGAGAAATCAAAGTTCTCAAGGAAGGTGAACACTGCCATCGGCATGGTTCCCCAATAGTTCGGGTATGCGAGAACTACTGTGTCATATTCATCGATGGAAGCCGGCATGGAGACCAGCTCAGGACGGGCCTTTGCACGCAGGTCTTTCTTGGCCTCGTCAATGCAGGTCATATAAACCGGTGAATAGGGGTTCTTCATTTCAATCCTGAATGTGGCGACTTCCGTGCGCGGTGCGTGTGGCACTTGTGCCTCGCGGTGCGCGCGCGACTCCTCTTCGATCATATCTTTCATGTCGTTAACAACGATCTCGGTATTTCCGACCTTCACATATCTCATAGCTCCGCCAAAGTAGTTTTCATCTGCTCTTGAAAAGAATGCGATCAGTGTCTTAGCCATGATAATCCTCCGTTTCTGTGCGCGCTGCGCGACTCCTTATTATGTCCGCCGTCCGGCGGCTGGTTTCTTTTTCTGATGCTATTGTCACACAAAGCTATTGCCGAGTCCAATCTGAACATTGTATAATTGATTTAAATATTAAATAGTATTGTGAGTCGGAGGTGCGTCTCATGACAACAAAACAGATCGACTACTGCATTGAACTGGCACGTACGCTGAACTTCAGCCGTGCCGCCGAAAATATGTTTGTTAGCCAGCCGACGTTTTCTTATCAGATAAAGCTTCTGGAGGAAGAGATCGGTTTTGTCCTTTTTGACCGGAACGGAAAGGGCGCTGCTCTTACCCCGGCCGGGGCACAGTTTGTGACTTATCTTTCCGGCATGCGGCAGGAACTGAAGCGGGCAATTGAACAGGGGCAGAACTTCAGCGCGAAATATCAGGATAACATCACGATCAGCCTGATGG
>CAMNFX010000149.1 GCA_946537585.1 uncultured Lachnospiraceae bacterium | reverse complement strand
CCCACGACCTCTCGCACGTGAAGCGAGCGCTCATCCCAGCTGAGCTATGGACCCATGTCTTTTCGACGAATGCTATTTTACTACAGCTTTTGCCCAACCGCAAGTGTTTTCTCACACTTGACAATAACCCGGTTCAAGCATAGTTACTCTTCAGACGCCAGCCAGGCTCTGAATACCGCTTTTGAATAAAACCCAAGCATGCTATGGCTGGGGCTGGTCTCTTCTGCCCGGGGAATACCGTCTGCCATCCCGACTGAGCCCGCACCGGTTCTGAGGACCGCAGATCTGATCAGAGTGTAAAGAGGTCATCGACGATATCCGCCGCGTCTGTCCGGCCTGCCAGGCGGTTCTTGCAGTTGATCAGCTCGGCTTCCACGCTGAGCTTTTTCTTTTCAATGGCGTAGCTGATCATGGGGTCAATGTTGCCGGCATGGACATATCCTAATCGGATCAGTTCCATGACCGTATCCACATCATTCTGATCCGTGAGATACTGCACAAGGAAGACGGCATTGTCCGAAAGCCAGCTGTCATAGGAAGGATCCTTTGTCCGGTAATTGACCGCTATGGGGATCTTGTAGGCCGGATGGGAAAGGCGTGTAAACTGAAGGGGAGTATCCTCCCCGCCGATCAGAAATTCTGCAAGACGCTGCTCTTCCTCTTCGTCTCCCCATTCTCCCTGAAGTACAAGCTTCAGGGGCTGACCGTTCCTGTTAAAGACAAGCGTCCTCTCCTTGCTGACAGCGCCGATCTCCACCGACTTAAGCCGGTCGGGAAGGTAAACCGTCCGAAGCGCCGCACAGTCCCGGAACGCATTGGCGCCAAGATGCAAAAGCGTATCCGGGAGAAAGATCTCCCGTAGCCTTCTGCAGCCGGAGAAGGCGCGCTCTCCGATGGTTTCCACCTTTGCAGGAAGCTGTACCGTGATCAGGCTCTCGCAGTTATAAAAACACCAGTCTCCAAGCGCTGTGACTCCGTCGGGGATCGAAAGATCCACGATATTGGAACAGCCGTAAAACGCCCGGCTGGTGATCTCTCTCAGGCCCTCCGGAAGATGTACGGCCGTGAGGCTCCTGCACTCGGAAAAGGACCATTCGGAAAATTTTGTGATATATCTCGGAAAGCGGATCTCCTTTAAATTTCGACATCCGGAAAAGGCGTTGACGCCGATCTCCGTCACCGAATCCGGAAGCGCAATGGATTCCATGCCATAGCACCCGTAGAACGCGCTGAAGGCGATCTCCGTCACGGAGTCCGGGATCATCGGGGCTTTGAGCCTACGGCAGTTGGAGAAAGCGCTCATGCCGATAAGCCTTACGGTATCCGGAATACGGACCTCCCTGAGATTTTCACACCAGTGAAAGCAGCTTTCCGGAAGCTCTGAAAGTCCCTCGGGAAGCTCGATCTCCTCTAAGGAGGTGCACCAGTGAAAGGCGCCGGTCCCGATCGATCGCACGCTCTTTGGTAGCTTTAACTGCTTTAAGCGCCTGCAGCCGTAAACAAAAGCATCCGGGATCTCTTCAAGGCCTTCGGGAAGGCGGAGCTCCTCAAGATGGCTGCACCACTGGAAAGCGCCTGCCCCGATCGTCCGCACACGGTCCGGAAGTATAAGGCTTTTCAGCTGCAGACACCCGTAGAACGCATTTTCCCCTATAGCTTCAAGGCCCTCCGGAAGCCGGATCTCCTCTACCCTGCGGCATTCAAAGAAGGCCCCGTCCCCGATGGCGGTCACATCTTCCGGGATGATGACGCTCCGTCCTTCAGGATCGGTATCTTCAACGAATACCGTATTTGCCAGCTCCTCTTCGGAAAGCTTTTTCTCCTTTGCGCCCGCCTCATCGAAGGCCGGCGCGTTGACCTCCGTACCGAGATCCCAGGCGGAAGCGATAGCATGCCGCTGCTTTTTAGGCTTTAAGGCCTCTTCGGCGGCAGCCTGCTTTTCTTCTTCGCTTAAGGGCGGATGGTATTTTATCAGGATGTGATCTCTGATCTCAAGCATCAGTTCAGCTCCAGCGCCTCCATCTCACGGATGATCTCCTTCTGGCGCTCATAGAATAAGAGCTCCTTATTGTGAGCAAAGTACTCCTGGCAGCCGTAACGGCTGATGAAGCGGGCGCTGTACTCGTTGATCGTAAGCTCCGTGACCAGGATCAGAAGCTCCTGCCCCTCATCAAAGACATCCTCGCAGAAGCGGAACACGTTGGAAAGCCTTCTTCCCGCTTCCCGCGCCTTTTCCTTCAGCTCGCCGGTGCGGCGGTCGAAATCGCTCTTTAAAAGCGCAAATGCGGCTGCATTATCCGCAGGTCTCTCCCGGAGCATCAGTTCGGACTCTTCCCTGAGCGCTGCAGCAGAGGCATTTAAGGCATACTGCTGATCTAAGGAGATCGAACCTGCGCGGCGTCCGATATAAAGCTCATCCTGCTTTGCGGCGATCTCGTCGTCCAGGATCTTACGGGCATACTCATACCCGTTTCCTGCCGCATCTCCGGTAAGGTCTGCCTTGGCCTTCTTTAAGGACTTCATAAGCTCTGTCAGGGAAAGCTCCGTATTGCACACGCCCTTTAAGTCCTCGCCGATGGCGTCAAGCATCAGACCAAGCAGGGAAAGCCGCTCGTCAAAGCCCGCGGACGACGCCCGTTCACGGATCAGCTTCACATCCTGGCCCTCCAGGATACGGCTGACCTGATAGTCCGAACGGTACTTTTTGAACAGATCATAATAGACGGCAAATTCCTTTGCGATCTTTTTATCCTGCAGATACTGCAGGACCAGATCCTCGTCGACCGGCAGGTCGTTTTCCTCATAAAGGCGGATCATGTCGCTTAAGTCGGACCATCCGCGGGCCGTGACGAAGGTCTTGCCGTCCACCGTGGTCTCGATCTTGTAAAAGTCGGATTTCTTTATATCCAGATAGGTCAGGATCGATGCATGGGTATTGGCCCGGTAGGCATATTCCTTCCAGGCGTCATAATCCGGCTCCACATCGATCCGCTTTAAACGGTCCCAGGTCACGATATCAAACTCATGAACCGAATTGTTGTATTCCGGCGGGTTGCCTGCGGTCACGACGATCCAGCCGTCCGGCACGCGGTGGCGGCCGAAGATCTTGTACTGCAGGAACTGCAGCATGGACGGCTCGAGGGTCTCCGAAACGCAGTTGATCTCATCCAGGAAAAGGATTCCCTCCCGGATGCCGGTCTCCTCCATCATATCATAGACAGAGGCAATGATCTCGCTCATGGTATACTCGGATACATGGTATTCCTTTCCGCCGTAATTCTTGGTCTCGATGAAGGGAAGGCCAAGCGCGGACTGACGGGTATGATGCGTCATGGAATACGAGATCAGTCCAACGCCAAGCTCCGAGGCGATCTGCTCCATGATCGCAGTCTTGCCGATGCCGGGAGGTCCCATCAGGAAGATGGGGCGCTGCCTTGCGATGGGAATCTTGTACTCGCCGAATTCATTCTTGGAAAAATACGCCCGCATGGCGTTTTCGATCTGTGTTTTCGCGTTTTTGATATTCATATCCTGCTGTTCCCTTCTGTAAGAGAAAGTGTTCGAAACAATTTGTTAGTGGCGGATCGCGAATGCCGGGTTCAGGCTCGCTGCCTGGGCTGATGTGTCATTTTCCCTCAGTCCGGGGCGTTGACCGTGTCCTCAAGCTCTTCCTTCGTCAGCACCAGCC
>CAMNFX010000148.1 GCA_946537585.1 uncultured Lachnospiraceae bacterium | reverse complement strand
CATTCCCTGAAAAAACGTTTTCTGTACTGGTTTGACAACATGATGGCAAGCGGCAGCTTCGCACTGATCCGGCTGCTGGCGATCTTCACACTGCTGGTGATCCTGGTGATCACCGTCATTGTCTTCTTCATGACCCGCAGTGCGGAAAGCAGCTTTCTTGGGACCTTCTGGGAGAGTCTTTCCACGGTCATCAACGCCTGGATGCCTGCCTATGAGGACGGAGACGGAAGCCTCGCCTACCTGATCCCCATGTCCATTGCCGCCATTATCGGCGTGCTCATCACCAGCGTCCTGATCGGCATTATTGCAAGCGGCATCGAAGAAAAGATCAACGACCTCAAAAAGGGCCGCTCCGAGATCCTCGAGGAGGGGCATACCCTGATCCTGGGCTTTTATCCCGGAGAATACACCCTGCTTCGCCAGCTGGTGCTTGCGGCTGATACCGATCCCTGCTGCATCGTAGTCGCGGGCGATATCGAGCAGGAGGAGATGCAGCAGTATATCCGGGAAAATGTCGAATACCCGAAGAATGTCCGGATCATCTGCCGTACGGTAGATATCTTCGACCCCGCTGCCTTAGAGCGCTGCGCCCTTTGCGACGCCCGGTCGGTGATCATCAGCCCGACCGATGATTTCACCACGACCAGAGCCCTGCTTGCCGTATCCGCCCTGATCGATGAAAAGAGCGAGCAGCGTCCCAAGATCGGAGCGATCGTATCGAGGACCGAGTATCAGTTTCCGCCCTCGATCGCGGCAAAGCATAACGTTACAACGCTGCCGACCAACGAGACCCTGGCCAAGATCATTGCCCATTCCTGCACGCAGCCCGGCCTCTCCGAGACCTTCCGGGAGCTCTTTAACTTCGAGGGTTCCGAGCTTTATTCCATTGACCTGCCCGGTGCCGCGGGGCTTCGCTTTGACGAGCTGATGCTCCGCCTCGACTGCGGTGTTCCGGTCGGCATCATTCACCCGAAAAATGTCGTGATCAATCCTCCTTCAGACACCGTGATCGGTCCGGATGATAAGGTCCTGGTCTTCAGTGAGGAGGAGGACAGCCCGCTTATGGTGCAAAGCCCTGAGATCCCGGCAGTCCCTGAGGTTCCTCATGGGGATATGACGGAGGAGCCGACCCGTGTCACGATCATCGGCGGAGGGGAATCCATCGATACCGTGCTCCGTGAGCTTCCGGAAAATGTCATAGAGGTCACCCTGGTCAATAAATCCGATGAGTACTATGAGATGGGCGCTGCTACCGCAAAGGAGCTCGGGCAGTTTGAGGTGAAGCGCTTCCGGGGCAATCTGCGGCGCCAGAATATCCTCCAAAAGCTCGCAGAGGTCTCCGAGCACATCGTCATTCTCTCCAATCCGGATACGGATGACGATACGGCGGATATGGACAACATCTTCCTGCTCCTGCACCTTAGGGATATCCGCAGCCGTTTCGGTTTAAGCTACAACATCACGGCGGAGATGCGCCGCGAGAGCAACCAGAGTCTTGTGGTCACCGATGACGGCACGGACTTTGTCGTAGCCTCCAACATGTCGTCTCTCTTCCTCGCCCAGCTTTCCGAGAGCCCGGAGCTCATCGACGCCTTCCGGGAGCTTCTGTCCAACGAAGGCGACGAGGTCTATCTGAAGGAGGCTTCGCTCTTACACGCTTCCGGTGAGCGTACGGCTGCCGAGATCCGGCGGAATGCCCTCCTCGCAGGCTACATTTTCCTCGGATACATTCCCGGAGAATCCGGAGAGAGTATCTTCAACCCGAAGCTTTCAGAGGTACTCACACTGAAGGACGAGGACCAGCTGATCGTGATCGGCAAGGAGTGAGCCCTGTGCTGTCATAATTAAAACAGGCCCATGGAAGCATTTCCCGCTTCGCTGGGCCTGTAATTTCTTTTCTCAAACAGGCCTCAACTGACGGCTATGCCGTTTCCGGGCCTGTTTTCTGTTTTATTCGATGCTCTTCTGCTTACAGCAGGGATGCGTCCGGAGTCACAAGGATCTTGACCTGTGCCTTCTTGTCCGGGCCGGTCAGGGTGCCGAAGCCGTCCTCAAGAACTCTGTCCAGAAGGACCTTCTTGGTGACATATCCCGGAACCTTGAGCTTGCCGGAGGAAAGGAGTGCGATGACCTCCTCGAAGTCATTGCCCTGGTAGCAGATGGAACCGACGATGTTCTTCTCGGTAAGGACAAGAGCGTTCGGGTTCATCGTGATGTTGCTGGTCCAGATGGAGGTGATGACTTCATAGCCGTGCGGCTTGATGCAGTCTCTGAGCAGATGGAAGCACTGCTCGGAGGAAGTGGTCTCGAATGCGACATCAGCGCCTGCGCCGCCGGTGAGCTCCTTGACCTTTGCGACAACATCGTCAACGTTCGGATCCAGAACGAGGTCAGCGCCGGTGTTCAGCGCGTACTGCTGACGAACGGACTTTCTCTGAACGGCAATGATCTGCTTAGCGCCGAGAGCCTTTAAGGATGCGATGGTAGCAAGACCGATCGGGCCTGCACCTGCGACAACTGCGGTCTGGCCTGCCTCGAAATGGCCGACTCTTAAGGAATGATAACCGACTGACAGCGGCTCAACGATGGCACCGTCCTCGAAGGACATGTTGTCGGGCATATGATGAACGAACTTCTCCGTGAAGTTGCAGTACTCTGCAAGGCCGCCGTTGTTGGAAACGAAGCCAAGGAAGCTCAAGTGGTCACATACGTTGAAGTTGCCCTCCTTGCAGCTCGGGCAGTCATTATCGACTACGAGCGGCTCGGGGATAACGCGGTCGCCGACCTTGAAGTTCTTGACATCCGGTCCTACTGCGACGACAACGCCGGAGAACTCATGACCCATGGTAACAGGGTTGGTGCATCCGGTGACATACTGCGGGGTGTTGCCCGGAGTGAAGATCGGGCCGTCCAGGAACTCATGAAGGTCGGATCCGCAGATACCGCACCACTTTACCTGAATACGGACCTCATCACCCTTGGGTGCCTCGTCCGGAACATTGTCGACACGAAGATCTTTCGCTGTGTAAAAACGTGCTGCTTTCATTACTTTTGTTGCTCCTTGTGAAAAAAATATTTTACTGGTTCAAAAGGACCGTGAAAATATTAACGCTTTATGATACAAAAGTCAAGATTTGTTTCTTCCGTTCTCATCATTGCCAAAATTCATCCGATACTCGAAGCCGTGCTCCGGCATATCTGCCATCGGACCTTCTGCAGGTCCTGCTCCCGGTCAGAAATATCTTTCACTTTCACTTAGATATACGACAGATGAGGGCGTAAAAAAGGGGGATGTCTGAATTTTTTTGAAATAATCTGATTTTTCAGCTTATGGATGCCCTTTCTGTTCCTGTCATACCGAGAAACAGGGCCCGTTTGACCGGACCCTGTTGTGCTGATTGATTATACGTTTTTTCAGATCTGCGGACCTGCGGAGACAAGTGCCTTGCCTGCCGGATTGGTCTCGTACTTCTTGAAGTTCTTCACGAATCTGCCGGCAAGATCCTTTGCCTTCTCCTCCCATACGGACGGATCCGCATAGGTGTCGCGGGGATCAAGGACCTTCGTATCGACGCCCTTCAGTTCGGTCGGGATCTCGAAATCGAAGTACGGAAGCTTCTTGGTCGGCGCGCCCAGGATGTCGCCGTTTAAGATCGCGTCAATGATGCCGCGGGTATCCTTGATGGAGATACGCTTGCCGGT